>JBEIGW010000271.1:0-3979 GCA_040381655.1 Deltaproteobacteria bacterium | reverse complement strand
GCCGTATCAAGCTCTGAAGCAAAACACATGGTTCACTTATGATCAGGACATAGTTTTTGTAAAGAAATGCAGGTACTGATAGTATCAACTTCATTTCAATATTGGCCACCAATTCAAAGCGTACCTATTCCATCTGTCCGTTGATGTAAGCATTTCATTTATCTATCCGCAGGCGGCGTCCTTGGGATTTTGGGGTTCATGTCGTTTAAGTTTAGCTTTCTTTGTCTACTCTGTTGCTTTTCTTCATTTTCTACGGCGGCCTTCGGCCGGAAAACATTGGAGGAGAAGGCTGCCGCAAGAGCGGCTTTTTGGGGTTTTTTTGCGGACACCTATCTTGGATTGACCTGTTTTGATGTTCAAGCGGATGTTAAGCGTTGCCTGAAAGTTCGCTTGGATCATGCTGAGCGCCATGCCATCGAAGTAGACGCGGCAGCGTCGAATTACGACCATAAGTTTTTACCTGCTGTTCAAGCTGCAAAAAACGACGTTCAGAGCCATAAGCTTGAGGGATTAAAATCCTATCTTTTAGCAGTTCAAAGCAGATTAGTTACAGACTTTGCGAGTGACGCAGCCCCCGCAGTGATCCCCGATTTTGAACTTGCAGCCATAAAATTTAAAGAGCATTGCCAGAGCTGTCATGGCTCGGTTGATGGAGTGTCTGGACAGCTTGAGTCGATGCTCAAGTTAAAGCCAAAATCCTTAAAGGATGCGGCTGATAACTCGTCACAAACAGCTCTTGGTTTATATGCCGTGTTAGTTCACGGCATCGATGATTCAGAGATGATGTCATTTGTCGATGTACTGGATGTGGACGAACTTTGGTCCCTGGCTTTTTATGTGCAAACTATTCGCTTGAGCTCTGAGATTGAAGGAGTAAGTCCGGAGCTGGCAGCTTGGGTGAAGCAAAGGGGTGTTCATTTTTCTCTAGCAGACCTTGCCCGATCATCAGATCGTCAGCTAGTAGAAAGCCTAAAAAATCTGGGCCGAGACTGTGGGAGTTGTACGGCTGAGTTAGGATATCTTCGCAGAGATTGGGTTAAATTCGCTCCGCGACTTGGGGAATACGCTCAAGACGAACGCAAGTACGCAGAGGCCCGGGGGCTTACAATCCTGATCGTATTAATCGCTGTGACATCGATTGGCTTCGGATTTCTGCTAACTCGACGCAGACGAGTCAAATGAGTCAGCACGGGCGGTTTTCCAAGCTCTGTCGAATACTTTTGGCGGATTTTGACTTAGGAGTTCGCCGCCTTTGAGGTAGTTAAATATCTCGCCGTAGTGTTTGACTTCGAATGGGCCAAATCGCCTCATGAGATGCCACGGCTTCAAGTCAATCGTTGATTCACAACCCATCGCACCCATGATTTCTGCGACACTTTCAAGCGTCGCATGGTGAAAATTTTTGACACGAGTTTTCTTATCTTCAACAACTAGTCCTCGTGTTAACCATGGATTCTGAGTCGCTACGCCGGTCGGGCATGTATTGGTATTGCATTGAAGAGCTTGGATACAACCCAGGGCCATCATCATCGCTCTTGCTGAATAACAAATGTCAGCGCCCATGCATATTTTTGAGATGATATCGAAAGCTGTTGATATTCGACCGGATACCCAGATCTTTATATGTTGGCGGGCGTTTATCCCGACCAGAGCGTTGTGCACGAAAACCAAAGACTCGTTCAGCGGACTCCCAACGTGATTTGAAAACTCCAAAGGCGCTGCACCGGTTCCCCCCTCGCCGCCGTCGATAGCGATGTAGTCAGGGTAGATTCCCGTTTCGGTCATGGCCTTACATATCGCCAAAAACTCCCTTCGTTTACCTACGCAAAGCTTAAAACCAACCGGCTTTCCTCCCGAAAGATCACGGAGTTGTTGCAGGAATGTCAGAAGTCCAATGGGGGTAGAGAATGCTGTGTGTGCAGGTGGTGATAGTACATCCTGTCCCAGAGGCACTCCTCGAATAGATGCGATTTCTTTGGTTAGTTTTTTTGCCGGCAGTATCCCTCCGTGCCCAGGTTTTGCACCTTGGGACAGTTTAAGCTCAATCATTTTTACATTCTGTAGACTTGCACGTTCGGCAAACGTCCCGGGATCAAATTTGCCATCAGCAGTACGACACGAGAAATATCCAGTACCGATATTCCAAATAATATCCCCGCCAGGTTCTAGGTGATAAGGCGATAACCCGCCTTCACCGGTACAATGAGCGAAATTTCCGAGTTTGGCCCCGTGATTGAGAGCTAGAATGGCATTTTTACTAAGTGCTCCGAAACTCATGGCTGAGATATTGAATATGGAAGCATTGTAGGGTTTCTTACAGGCAGGTCCTCCCACTGTAACCCTAAGGCTTCGGTGATCCACTTGCTTTGGCATGAGACTGTGATTGACCCACTCATAGCCTGTTTCATAGACGTCCAATTGAGTGCCAAAAGGTAGCGTGGCGACGTCACTCTTGGCTCTTTGGTAAATAAGTGATCGTCGTTCTCTACTGAAGGGCCTTCCGTCCGTATTGTTTTCGATAAAATACTGTTGAATCTCAGGTCTGATCGATTCCAGAGCCCATCTTGCGCGTCCGAGTACTGGAAAGTTCCGTCTGATCGAGTGATGACTTTGAAACATATCGTGAAAGCCCACGGCCAGTATTGGAATCAGAAACATGAATCCGTAAAAGCCGGGAAACCAGATAAGTCCTACGGCGACGTTTACGATGACACCTGTCACCGCGAAGATAATGAAACCTTTGCGCATTTTGCTATCCTTTTGGACTTTGCCAAATGTTTGTAACATGCTGTTATTAATAAAGAATACAGGCATCCGACCCTGATGTAAATTACGCCCACTTGTGCCTTGGCAGGATTGTTGTTACATCCAAGGCCCGTTTTGATTGGTCCCGTGGTGAAATGGATCTCATGGCACCCTCCGAAGGTGTAGTTGCAGGTTCGATTCCTGCCGGGACCGCCATATCCGAACTTGGTCAGCTGGTTTGCACCGCGATGAACGCCTTGGTAACCTATAGGATATCTCGAAAATCCTAAGGAGACGGTTCTATGGCGTTCAAGCGTGCGATCTATTTGCTTCTAGTGGTGATGCTTGGGTCAACAAGCTGTAAGCCGAGACGAGATCAAGACCTAGCGAGATTAACGGCTGATTCGACGCCTCCCGATCCTTCTAATCAGGATGTCATCGGAAACGCACTGGCTCAAACCTTTGCTGAGATTTATGCGAAGCATAAAGGTGATCTCGGAGCTGCGGTTAAAGCCATTCAAGCCGATGATCAAATGGGCCAAGCTGTTAAAAATGCTCTTTTGAAGAAAATTGAGCTTCTTAGGGGTGCCGCTGCCAGGAAAGATATCGACATTGATTTTGTCATGACGTTTGAGGAGGCGGATAAAGAGCTGCAATTTATCTCGAATATCCTTGCCGATACGAAGTTTAAGGAAAATGCGGACCTGGTAAAATTTGTCAAAGAGAATAAACCCATTTTCTGCGTTTATGAGCTAGCCGCGAACAACTGGGACATTGAGAGAACGTGTATTGATGTCACGCGGATTGCAGCCGAGATTTACGGTGCCGTGAAATCTGGTGCTTTTTTCACTGACCCCAATATCATGCAAGCGATCAAGGCCCGTGTCGTTTATAAGGAACTCGTGGACTTTGACAAGATCGGTAAGGTCTGGGAGGGAAAATCTCCGGACGAGGTCTACGCTTGGAGTAAGGCAAAGCTAGCAAACCTTCCCATTGAAAATTCTGCAATCAGACTTGTCGGCGAGGCTATTTCTCTACGCAACGCATGGATTCATGCCATGGCTATGGGGGATGAGAAGGCAGCGATTCGCTATGAAGAAAAAATGCGAGACTTGAGAAATCATAGCCCTGATCAACGACGCGTGATTGAGTACAGCAATGTGGATAAGAGGGAGAGCTTAGTCACTAGGCTCATTCGCATATACAACATGTCCGATAATGAATTAAAGAAGCG
>JBEIGW010000270.1:0-4012 GCA_040381655.1 Deltaproteobacteria bacterium | reverse complement strand
TGATCTGCTAGCGTCGCTGCGCTCCGAGAGCCGGTCGGCTTGCTCCGAAATTACTGGTCGAGATCACCGAAATACGCACAGAAGCAGACCTGATTCAAGAATTGGATCGTTACCTTTCGCTAGCGCGAAGTGAACAGCAAGTCATCGCCGTCGATTTATTTCAGTGGATGCATAACGATGGCGGGCTTTGGAGTGCTCTTGGCTTTCCGCAGTTGAAACACAAAGCTTTGAAAGAGGGACGATTCCTGCTTTGCTCTCGCTTCGGGTATTGTCCAGACGGTGGATTGATCGTTCCAACCGGATTTTTTAGGTCCGGTTTGGGTGGATTTTATTCGTATGAAACTGGTTACTGCGGAATTAAGACGGAAGCTTCATGGGGCCACAGCGGATTTCCAGTTTTTAGTCCGAGCGTCAGAGTGAGTCGCTTGCCTGATGCGCAAAAATATGCGGGGCTTTGTCCGTTCTAGGGGACATCGAATTTGAAAATGAGCATGCAAACTTTTGCTCTGCTAGCACGAAGGGAAGGGGCGCACCGCAAATTACTTCTATTGTGCGCATCGCCTGTCAAGCATGCGCTGATTTACAGAAAATCACAAAATAGCTTTCACTAACTTCGGAGCCTGCAAATCGCAAAAACACGGCGAGCAATACTTGGGGCTAGGCCTGAAAACCCCTATTTAATGTCCTATCCTCTGATTCAGAATGAAGGGGTTGATGGGCATGAACCGTAGAACCGAGGGTGTTCGCGTACTTTCAAAATTGGCGGATTCGTCGGCAGTTGTGTGATTCCAATCACTTAAGTGCGCTCCCAGGCAAAATCCAGGGACTCGAGCTTCGGCAAGCGAACCATCTTTGTCCCCGGCAGCTATTTTACTATCGGGAACTCCTCACCAGGACAAGGTTTCTGATCACCTGAATAAGCATTGTAGCACATACCCTTCTCATTCCAGACTACCATGAACTGCAAGTTTCGCCCGTTTTCCGGAAATTGGCCCAGCCCAGGGAATGAATAAAGACGGTCTGATGTCTCGCGAGGTTTGTCCAAACTACCCATGCCACCAATATAAATCTTGTTTCCACTTTTCAAAATTTTGCCGATTTTGTTTATTCTTCTGAAACAGTCTTCCTTGCCTAAAATATTTCCCTGACTGATGGTTAAAACCGTTTTGTCCTCATCCAGAACATTCATTGAAAATAGATGAGCTTCTTTGATATCTCCAGCGTAATCCGTAAGACGATAACACTCTAGGGTTACTCTGTTTGGAGTGACCAAGAGTTGAGTTCGCCCTTCAGTCTGATTATCGATCTTATAAGAAGACGAAGCACAGCCCAACATTGTGCCCACGCTCAGCAATAAGAAACTAATTATTCTTAAGCTTGTCATAATTTTCCTTGAAATTCTTAAGTGCTCGCTTCTTTTCATCACTTTTACTTTTCAGCAAACCTTTGTATTCCAGAATAATTTCTTCTGAAGTCGCCGCGCGCCCCAGTTTGCCTTCGGCCAGTCTTTTCTTTCTATGAAGCCATCTAATCGCCATTGGTATGTTGATGTTCGGATCTTTCAAATCTTTCTTGCGAATATCATTAAAGATAAAGTCCTTAATTTCGCCTTTTGGATCTTGAAGTGCCTTGAATGTTTCAGGTGTGATTTGAGCGATACCGAAGGCTATTTTGTTCTCTGGAGGATCCTCTCGAAAACCAGACTCACTTGCGATCAAGGCTTTTACAATATTGGGATCAAGAGGAGGATTCGCTTCAAACTTCTTATTAAAATAGTCAGTCCACACAGCGATCAAGTCGTCATATTTATCACTGTTTTTGTGGTTTAACTTTTTTGAAGCAGGATAAATTATGCCTTTGCGATCATAACCTTTGAAAACTGATTCTATTTCTTCTCGATCAAGATAAGTTCCTTTAATCCGCCTTGGATGACGATCCCTTATCGTAATTCCCGCAGGGTTCTTTTTGCTGACAGGAACATGCATAGGGTGTTCACGAACAATGACAACCTTTGTGCGCCCGTTCTTTGCCATTAAAGCTCTCGTGGTCGTGCAGATATTTTCTCTTTGGCCGTCTTCGTCTGGGATTCAAGATCCTGATCATCGCCAAAAATTGAGTCAACATTTTGCGGTTCGTAAACATAAACATCAAGGTCCGGTAAGGCGCCAAGATGTTTCACAATCAGTGGCTGAACTTCAGACCATTTAAGACCGCCAAGTCCGCAACCAAGTGCTGGCATAGCAATGGATTGAATACCCATCTGCTCATAAGAACTAGCAAGATGTTTAAGTCCGTCTTCAATGTCCTGTAACAAAGAATTGTCTCGCCAATTTCTCTTAGTCGGGAAGTTAAGAATCTGAACCGAATCATCTTCCCAAAGATATGGCTGACCAGGTTTAACTTTGCCCTGATCGCATTTCGATTTGTAGTCGCCAAACATTTGCGGATAGCGGTTCTTAAATTCAAGAGCGACACCCTTACCCCTGACTCCAACACAGTTCACCGTGTTTGTGAGAACTTGCGCAGGAGATTTGAAAATGTCGCCTTTAACGAATGTAACCACTCTTTATCCTTCTTTTGGGCTGGCATGCGGAGAGTTCACGAAATACCAGCCCGGATTGACTTTAACGGTCTTTTTAAACCAAATTCGCCCAAAATGGACAAGGCGCGAGTTTGGGCACTTTCGCTATAACAAATCATATCAAGCATTTGAGCCATCGGCAGTCGGTCGGGAATCAAAATTTCAGCCTGTTTCTTTCGTTTTAGCTCAAGGTCCTTGGCATATTTGACCGACCGAATTGCGGTGACATCAAGGTTTGAGAATACATCTGGGCCTGTAAACAAATAGAATTTTGAGGCATTGGACCGGGCATTGCCGTCACATACGATGGATCCAGGAGTAGCCAATACATCCAACGAAAATCTCAGAAACAGCAAGTCCTCATTGTGAGCTTGATTGATCGCAACCATTGGAGTTTTGAAGCCGAGATACAAAGGAACGTAGTCATGCAGTGGTCTTTGTGATGCTGGGACTGTGATCGCAGCGCGACCCGCTTGCACATCTTCATTGGCAAGATTGCGATAGCGTTGTCTTCGCATGAGATTGTAAGACCGAAGCTCTCCCGCCTGAAGAATCGGACGCAAGTTGTCCATGTGGGTCAGGTGATGGGCGACCCATACTTGGTACTTTTCATTGATTGCCTGGCTCAATGATTTACTCACAAAATTCCGTTCGGTTAAAGCGAAAGGCATATCATATCGTTGCTGCTGGCGCATCGATTAAATGGGTTTGACCACATCACGTTGACGGTATATTTACAGTCATATCCGAGAGGCGGACAAATGTTCCGAACGCAAGAAAAGGAATTGGCGCAACTAGCAGAATCGTGGGGCGTAGACTACCAGGTCATCAAAGTCAAATTTGACTTGATTCATGCAATTAAGGACCACTGCCATAGAAAGAAAATCAGTCAACGCCAATTAGCCGCTATGGTGCCTGGCCTATCGCAAGATCGAGTATCAAAAATCTTCACCGGTCAGATCGGGCACATGAGCATTGATAAATTGGTTGAGATTCATTCCGCCTTGAAATTAAAAGTATCAGTAAAAGCAGGACATCATGGGTATAGATGATCAAATACGTTTGATTGAAAATCGCCTGACTGCCCTTGAGAAGGACCGCTCGATTTTATTAAACGAGTTAAAGGGACTTCGAGCACAAAGAGATGAACAAAGGCCCGTTATGTTGTTAGGCCGCCCAGCACTAATGAAAGCCCCAGAGTCGAACGAAGAAAAAGCCGACCTGTTTCTGACTTCGATCTCATGTGATGGGTTAAGCCGCCGCTCAAGGCCGGCCTGCGTGCGAAATTCAACGGCCTAAGCGGAATTTCATGCGAAAATTCGAAAACCCTTACCCCAAACCAATTCAGCCACCGAAAATTAGAGTCTGAGGAGCCTGCAAATCGCAAAAACACGGCGAGCAATACTTGGGGCTAGGCCTGAAAACCCCTAT
>JBEIGW010000269.1:0-4022 GCA_040381655.1 Deltaproteobacteria bacterium | reverse complement strand
GTATTCATCGGAGCATCCCAGTTCACATCAAAAAATTTGTATTTTGAATCATCGAAGGCTGGTAACTGCATGCAAAACACCTGCTGTGAGATCGTTTAAAGAACCGTGAGTTTTAAACTTAAAACTGCCTTGGCATCGTAAGTGAAAACTTACCCGCCCGATTGGTACATCGTCAAGAATTCTCTCAAAGTTTCAAGGGGATCGCAACTTGCGTCGCTGCCTGGCCGTGCTCTAATTTTAGCTCGAAGGACCAATCTCCTGACATGTGCAGTTTGACGCCTTCGATTAAATAATTACCAGGCTTTTGATTGGTGATTTTAGGGCGAGTCACCATGCCGTGATGGTGGCTAGGCATGACCGCATCAAACTTAGAAACCTTTAAACCTTTCAGCCACGCATCGTTGGCGCCTTGAACGGTAACGATCAGACAGAAGACCCTGTTGACCGCGAGGGGCCCAGACTTACGACAAGATGGGTCCCTGGGCTCTAGAGATAAGTTTAATTTCTGATCAGCAAACTGCACCGATTTGCTTAAATGTTGGGCAGAGGCGGCGGCTTCGATCACCTTGGCAAACATAAGTCCGAACAATAAAAAAACCAAATATGCTGCTTTTTTTTTGCTCAGCATCCAGGCCCGAGAGGATAAACTCATTGCTTTGCACCGTCCGCGCAATAATATTCAGAAGACTAGAGGTCTACCATGAGTATCACGAATTCCAAACCTAAACTTTTCCATGCACTGCGATTGAAGTGCGTCCATTGCGGTATATCTCCTCTGCTAAAAAACGGTAGCTTCCTAACATTTGAGGACGGATGTCCAAACTGCAACTATAAATACGAGCGGGAGATAGGTTATTTCTCTGGCGCCTCATGGATTATGAACTACACGTTTGCGGCCCTGATGGCGATGCTTTCCGGCGCTTACATGGTTTGGAAGTATAGTGACGCAGGTGATTTTGTGGTCGCTGGAGTTCCTGCGTTTATAGGCGGTAGTGCAGCTTTTTTATTTATTCCTTGGGGGCGCTCTCTATGGATGTGGTTTGATCACCTTGCACACCCACTCACTGACGCCGACATCTTGAGTAGCCATCAAAAAAATGACCGATAAACACAGCCCTGAAAAACTAAATCATCATTCCAGACTCAAGATCATTTTCCAGCTTGGTGTTTTCACCATTCTTACTTTTTTCGGCTGGCAATACCTAAATGGTCGAACAACTCAACCTGAGGTCAACACTTTTAAAGAACTCTCCGATGCAGATCTCGTTCAAGTGGTGGATTCGCTGCGTCTCGATAAACCATCGCCCGCGGCTGATCCCAAAGAGGAAAACCTAGCTAAACTGGGTCATGACTTTTTCTTTGATCCCGGTTTCAGTGCTAACGGCCAGATTTCGTGCGCCAGCTGTCACAAGCCGGATTTATCATTTACTGATGGCAAGCAGCGCTCGCTCGGTCAATCGACAACAAAGATGAACGCACCAACTTTGGTCAACGTTGCAAGAGGCCACTGGTTTTTTTGGAATGGACGAGCTGACTCCCTCGAGGCGCAAGCTGTCGGGCCTCTAGAGCACCCCGGCGAACACGGCTTTTCTCGCGGCAAAGTCCTGCGGCGCTTGATCGAACACTACAAAAAGCCCTATGAAAAAATTTTTGGGCCGTTGCCCCAAATTTCTAACGAAGCTCATTCAGATACCAATCCACCCAATTTGCCCTTGGTCTCGGACGAAATCGCAGCCTATGCCCTAACAACTCTGGGGAGCAAAGACTTCCAAAAACTCGTACTAGCATCTGCGAGAGACCAACGCGTGCAGCCGATTGAAATCATAAAGAGCTATGCTGCATTCAATGCGCCTACACGGCCCAGCAAAATTAAAGTCCCAACCGCTGGCGCAGCAAATATCAAAGACATTCATGTCATAAACAAAGTCTTTATGAACTTTACGAGAGCCTTGGCTGCGTTTGAACGCACAATCAAGGCTGGGAATTCTCCGTTTGATCAATTTGCCGAATCCTTTGTTACAACAAAAAACAGTGCGAGCGCTCTCAACAATGAATTCGGCCCCAGTGAGCTGCGCGGACTTCGAATCTTCGCGGGCAAGGGTCAATGTATTGTATGCCACAGCGGCCCTACACTATCAGACGAGCAATTTCATAATATTGGTCTGCCGGGGGGTGATGATCAATCGATTGACTTGGGACGAGCGCAGGGCATGCTGTTGGCACGTTCCGACCCGTTCAACTGCATAGGCAACTACTTAACCGAAAAAAAACAAACTGAATCCTGCCTCGAATTAGGATATCTTGAGAGTGAAAATATTAGTTCTGTTGGAGCGTTTAAAACGCCGACTCTTCGTCAGCTCAGGCACACCGCGCCCTACGGGCATGATGGTCGCTTCACATCACTGTCGGAAGTTTTGCGGCATTACAACGAACTCGCTGAAAGCCCCGCTGTTGGTCGAACTGAGTCAACACTTCGCCCGCTGGGTTTGAACGCTGGTGAACTAAAGGACTTGGAAAGGTTTTTACTGTCCCTCCACGGTACGACCACTTTTTTACAACGATGATTCAAAGGATCATTCACCATGGCATTCCGATTCAGACTCTTGATTACTTTAGTAATGGTATTGTTTTCCACCCAGACGCTCGCGCAGCGCGGCCAGGGCGTTGACTCTAGCCCCGCTGTTTTCACCAGCCCAACCCAAGGCTTCCCTGGTTTTTTTGACACCAACATGGCAGAGCCTCAGGCCATGGTCATTGAGTGGCCACCGATTATTCTTCCATTCATACCAGTGCCTAGTATCGCCATGGACTACGGCGTGAATGAACGGTTAACATTGGGGACGAACGCTTTGTTGACGTCAATTCCATGGCTTCTTGGGATAAAGTCAGGGGCCATTAAGGCTAGAACCTTACTGTTCGGAAACGAATTCATGCAATCAACAGCAACTGGTTACCTAGGCTATTTTGGCGCATCTTCAGGCTTTAGCATGTACTGGCAGATTTTCACCTCAAACAATGCCTGGAAAGTTTCGCCCAGCCACATAGTTAGTGCCAACGCGGCCTTCATTAATTTTGGACTTGAGGCGGGAGATCTCAAAAAAACCGATTATACAAGTGTACAGCTAACGACCTTATCGGCGTCGCTTGGACACCAGTACCTAGTTGGAGAGAACTCGTCGATTTCAACCTATGTGATGCTCCCGGCTTGGTCGTCCATCAACGTTGATACTGTTGCGGCAGCTTTCGATATCAATTCAAATGCGAGCAGCGGCGACACCATGTGGGCCATGGCGCGAATGTCTTTTGATCTACACTCCGAACCCTGGGTCTACTCGATAGGGGGCATCTATAACTACGGCAGCGTCAAAGATCTTTTACCCAGAACGGCAGGTCTTCTGCCGTGGTTTAGCGCGACGAGGAAATATTAAAAATGAAAAATTCAAATCGACTTCACTTGTTCTTTGTTGCGGGCATCATTCTACTCGCACCGTCCTGCGGTTACGAAAGTTTTAAGTTCGGGGCGCCATATAAAGCTGTAGTCCTCGCCTTCACGGGGACAAACCAAAACGGGAGCGCCGAATTCGCATTAACGGAAAAAACCTTTCGTACGCTTACCGACTTCAACAACCTTGATGGCACATTTGCTAAGATACAACGTGGCGGAACCCTGAAAATTCGCAACGTCAATGGCTCCATCGTGTCCGCTGACAGTTTTGATGGCGGCGAGTCACCGTCTCTCAGATATACGGTCAAGTCCGGCGTTGCGTCAGCGTTGGATTATTCCACCCTTGCTATGCTGTCTGCGTACTATCAACTTGACGAAATCTACTCGACCATTGATTCGGTGATTGGACTGACGCCGGATTTACTTCAAGCCAATCTCGCCAGCGGTAAGCACACGGTACTGTTTGAACCTGAAATCAAAATGACCGGCAGCGGTAGCGAGATATCCGCTGGCATAAAACTCAACGCAGCATTCAGCCCCAAGGATAAGAAATTTCTTCTTTTTCAAAGGTCACCTG
>JBEIGW010000268.1:0-4062 GCA_040381655.1 Deltaproteobacteria bacterium | reverse complement strand
TCGCAGGCTGCTCTTTAGCTACTTCTTCTTCCATGCCGCTCAAGTAGCGACTACGAACCCGGGCAGCTTTACCAGATAGATCGCGGAGGTAATAGAGCCTGCTGCGACGAACTTTACCCTGAGCCACAATTTCAACTTTGTCGATTAGAGGGCTAAAGGATGGGAAAACGCGCTCCACACCAACGCCACCAGCTGAAATCTTTCGAACTGTGAATGTGCTTCCTGCTGTTCCCTTGCGGTAACGAGTGACTACACCTTCATACATCTGGATCCTGAACTTACTTGCATCAGAGCCCTCTTGAATTTTGTAGTGAACTCTGACCGTATCGCCAGAGCGAAACGCTGGCAAAGCTTTCGCGTCTTTGAATACGCGCTTTTCAAATTTGTTGAGGATTACGTTTTTCATTGAAATCACCTAGAGACCTTAAAACAGTTTTGGCCCTGACTCACACCTGTTGCGAGACAGGATTTTTTATCCAAGTCAACCGCTTACGCTTCAAACAAACCCAAATAGAAGAGGCGCACAGCCGGTAGAGGGTCAGATAGATAACCCAAAAGATTCAAGCCGGTCAAGCGCTTATTGTAGAAGTCACTTTGGCCACGCCCTGTGCTTTTGACCCCTGGGAGCTCGCTTTAGCAACTCCAACCCGGTAATCAGCACGGTAATCCAATGCGATCTCCCCAATATCCTCTCGAACGGGCGTTGCAACAAGCTCACGCACAAGCGGCAAAACAGCCCTCTCCATCTGGTCTAAGTGTGCGGATAGCTTACGAAACAGCTCAGTACGCTTTTGATCAGCTAAGGCTTCACTCTTCCTATAGCCGGCAACGATACGCCCAATGGAACGCAATTGGTCCTCAGCTACGAGTGCCACGGCGGCAGGACCTCTACCCGCATCCATGACCTCAGGCAATATCAACTCAGCGCCAACCCTTACGACTAGATCCAAGCGAACCATGAAGCGTTTCAGGGGTGCTCCGACTAAAGTCCCGGGCAAATCTCCAGCAGCCAATTTCGGCAAGTCGCCACGAATGACTGAGTACTCTTCCTTCATAAAATACAAAATATCCATGAGACGTGATCCTCCAAAAGCAGCAACAAACTCAGACGCTCGGGCAAGACAAACTCGTCTACAGGAGCGACCTTCTAGTGAGTTTAAGTGGAAGATGCAAGCCTTCCTTTCCCGTTCAAAATCATGATTTTGTTAGTTTTTAAGGGGGGCAGATCCGTTTTGTATGAGCTGTCATTAAAACGTTGAAATTATTTTTTAATAAGAAAACCCAATTTTTGCGTGCGAAAGGCGAATTTTTATCTATATTGCTGGCAGCGAACGTGCGGACTCGACATCACATAATGCGCGCGTGGCAGGCTATAAAGGTTTAGATCTCCCGATGGGCGTCATAGATTCCATAGAACAAAAAATCAAAGCTGGGCTGCCAATAAGCAGAAACGACGCTGCCACGCTATACCTTGAAGCAGATGCGACAACACTCAGCAAACTGGCTAACCAGGTCAAAGCACGCTTTCACCAAAGCAACGAAGCGACCTACCTTATTATGGCCATTGTTAACTATACGAATATTTGCGTGGCTAAGTGCGACTACTGTTCTTTCTTTCGGTTGCCACACGATAAGGAAGGCTATCTTCTGAGCACAGATGAGGTTTGCGCCAAGATAGACCAACTGATCGGACATGGCGGACAACTGATCGGCTTTAATGGCGGGTTTCACCCAAAACTTCGAATTAATGACTATGCAGAGCTCTTCTCAGAAGTCCGGAGGCGCTACCCGCAATTGGAATTTTACGAGATGACAGTCGCGGAATTCATGTTCAGCTGTAAGGTCTCAAAAATCACCTATGACGAGGGCGCGAAGATCCTAGCCGACAGTGGAACCCGCTGGATCACCGGTGGTGGCGCCGAAATTCTTGATGACAGCTTTCGCAAGCGCCATAGCCCTGGCAAATATACAGTAACTGATTACTTCAATGCTCAAGAGGCCATTCTTCGCGCGGGCATGGGATCTACGGCTACGATGGTTATTGGTTTTGACGAGACTCTTGATGAACGCTTAAACCATCTTGAGTCTCTGCGTTCATTTCAAGACCGGGTCGGAGGCACCCTCGCAAGCTTTCTATGCTGGACTTATAAGCCTTGGAATAACGAACTGGGTGGTGAAGAGATCTCAACAGATGAGTATCTTCGCTGGCTTGCCATCAGCAGGATTTTTCTTCACAACTTCCGAAATATTCGAACGTCTGTTTTGACAAAAAACGAAGACGCATTAAAGGGATTGGCTTTTGGAGCCAATGACTTTGACCTGCCCACAGAGGACGAGGTGACCCAGAAAGCCGGAGCCACCATTAGCCTTGATTTTGAGAGGATCCTGTCGGCAGCCCGCGGTTTAGGCCTTACCCCCACCCTAAGACGCCCCTGGCCTCGACGATTTATCCCCCATTCCTTGCCTCAATAACTTAGTAAATTCATATAATTACAAAATAGATTAAAGCTTTGCCCTAGTTGCTCCGAATTGAGCCAAAGATGTCTTGGCACGAAAGGAGTGCATCATGAAAAGTGGTCTATATGTTATAGGTCTCGTCACTTCGGTTGTGGCCTTTGTCACAGCTTGTGCCGGAGACAACGATAATGCGAAGCGCAAGAAGTTCTTTGGTCCAGGTAGCGGTAATGAGTTCACGACGGTCGATGTGGAAGCCGCGGCGACTGAGGACGATGATGGTCTATCACTAGCCGGAACAGCGACCCAAAACTTGAAACTGAAAGTGAGCTGTGACGGGATCGCTGAGCAAGTTGTGGAAGATGCTCAGTTTGATCTACCGGTTGGAGCAAAAAACTGTAAGGTGAAACTCGTATCGATGAAAATCGGCGACAAAACCTTCGTAGAACCTGCAGGTGGTTCTGGCTTTACCCACTTTCTGAAACGAGATGCTGGTAAGCTGGTCAACTCAGCTAACGCAAAAGAATTCATATATGTAACGGTAAAGAGAAGTTTACCGTCTCCTTTGACTGCGGATTCGAGCGTTCAGTACACTTACTCAGCGGTTGATCAGTTTGACACGATTGAAGCTTCAACAGCAGAAGTGGATCCAGATGTAGGGGTAGCGGCTCTGGACGCCCCAAAACTTAAAGCGGTAAAGGCTGCCATCGGCCTGGGTCGCGGTTTGAATATTGCGCTTGAGTGTACTGCGGGCAGTGGATTTGAAGGCACCGATATCAACACTCTCAAATGTGATAATAAGAGCGTATCGGTGATGAAATTTGCCGTAGATATCGCCGGAAAGGAAAACAAGCAATACACGGCTACTGAGCTCGCGAATATAGTTTTCCCAACCCGCGGTAAAAAAGCCCTTGAGCTCCCAGGCGCTAGCTACTCCAAATATACGAAACGACTCCACCTCAACTTTGGCGTCGTTGCTGCTGGAGATAAAAAGACTCGCGTTCTTGCCATAAGCTCAGCTGAAAAAAGAGAAGACTCAGGATACGCATTTGGACTTATTAAGCTGAATGGTACTGCTACTCTTAACCTGGGCGAGTGTGCCGCTCAGGGTGCCAATCCTAACTTTATCGAAGAAACTGTCAGTCTAAAAACTGGTGTGGGAACCTGGCGAGATACATCAAACTGCTGGCAGTGGATGAGAATCGAGACTGGCAAAGTATTATCGAAAAATCGATTCACCAAGTGTGGCACCATCCAAAACTTGCATAAAATGCACAAATTGACCCTGCCATACTTCACAGAAATGAAGGCTGCAAGAGATCGTAACATCCACGTTCTCGGCAAAGGTGCCGCTCCGAAACTTGGAGCAAACATCGACGAGGAAACATTCTGGCTTGCCGGCGGACGGGTCTTCAACATGAAAGATGGCTCTGTTAAAGAAGTGAAAGATGTACAAGCCGGTGAAAAACACAGTGTTCTCTGCGTCATCAAACGAGACTAATTAGTCAAAACAAAACCGGAGGGGTCTTACGACCTCTCCGGTTTTTTGTTTTATCCAACTGATGAGTTTACCAGAAAACCCACCACGGTTTTTGAGACTCTTCGTAC
>JBEIGW010000267.1:0-4066 GCA_040381655.1 Deltaproteobacteria bacterium | reverse complement strand
GCCCCGTTGATGCAACGGATTCTACATCCAGAGCTAAAATGCAGTATGTTTGGAGAATTAAACGCGCGAGCTACTCAGTTGAGCTTATCGCCTATTCTTATAAAGAGAGTGACGGCACGGAAACCAAAACAGATTCGACATTAACGAAGACGTTTGACTTTAGTGCCACAAACGAAGTGGCTCTCGCTGCGGAAGGTACTTGGCAAGACGGGAAATGTAATCTTGCTTGGAAGTAAATACCCCGCTGACAGCGATCCATACTCAGCTTGGTCGCATGCGTCGTCGCCGGGGTGAGGATCTCCAGGCCAAAGTGGCTTTTGGTTGGATTTGCTCTGCCTGTTCAGCTGTTGTAGACAAAAATATATCTGTTAATTGGGCGATGTCTTTTTGAACTAGCTTTAAGGCTCCCTCTACGCAAGTTTCATAAGCATGTACATCTGTCTTGATGGACAAGACAGATCTGTCCATATCGCTCAGCCTCTCACTCACGCTTTCGGTGGATAGTTTTAGTTGGGATTTGGTAGATTCATGACTTTTTAGTAGGTCACCGAGCGAGACCGCTGTCTCTTTATCTGACGCAGTTATTTGTGCCTTCAGTGAGTCGACGTGCTTTAAAATCGTATCTTGGATGGTCACAGAGATTCTGTTGACCACGTCTGCCTCTAAAGAATCAACGCGAGCATGCAGTGGTGCCATACTTTGAGCCATGGACTCACCAATCAGAGTGCCGAGCACCGAGTTTAACTGCGCAGTCAGGTTAGTACTGATCGCATCAAGTGTGCTTTGAAACCTGTCAATCTGCTCATTGAATGCAAGGGATGCGACCTGGAGGGCTTCCGATGACTTTTGATGAGATGCAGTAGCCCGCGTTTGATTGAGGTAAGCTGCTACGTCAATCGATCTGAATACAGGCCTGATGTAGCGGTCAACACGGACGCGGCCGACTCTGAGATCGCGTCCAGCAATTTGCGTCAATCTCGATCTTTTGATGCCAAGTGTCGCCATCGCTGAGTCAGCATCCATATCGAACTGGGTAAACCACGGTTCATCACCGCGTAGCCAGACGATCAGAGGGAAGTCGTCTTCAGCGGCCAGCTGTCCATCATCATTCGATAAAGCATCGCTTATCGACGAGGCGCCTTGCCTATTATGACCAGCGATACCCTCGGGGCTTAAAGAGATCTCAGTCTGGGTCGGTATTTGAAATACGCCGTGACTATTTTGATTGTCCGCGGTGGTGTCGATGTCGGTCGTCGTCATATTCGCCTCACCTCATATTTCCATTCGTTTAGACCCTTAAAGACCGCGAGGCGCTCAGGCGCCATGACGTTCTCAAAAAACATTCGGAAACCCATCATGTGCTCACCAGATGGAATTTTTGTGGCATCAAACCAGATTCCAAGATTTACAGGACTTTTACCCAATGGCAGAACTTTGTCATTGTCGCGAGACTTAAGTTCACTCGAAGCTTTGTCATCGCGGTAAATGGTTGGAGCTAGGCCGATTTTCCTGAGGTCGGGGGACGGCGTGATCTCGACAAATATACTGCGGTCTCGACCCTGCATGGAGACCCAGTAAAGGCCTTTAGTCTCTTCGGTTTTTGTTGCTTTACCCATGATTTTACCGAGTAGGTCTTTTCCGCTCTCCAGTATTTTCGACCCAGTTGAATCACCTGATGATTCATAAGGCTCCATATTTGTCTCAATTTGGTAGTCCTTCGGATTGTCACGCAGTGCCAGCCCGTAGTACATGCCACTTCCAGGATTGAGAGATGATCGTCCATCGAGTGGGCTGCTAAGCATCGCAGGTAAATTCATAGCGTTTGAGAAGAAGCTAATTTCTGTGTACATGCCGAGTTCTAGTTTAAGTTTGAGAATTTTGTAAAAGAACGACACCCGAACAATTGAACGAATAGGACCGGACTTCCAGGCCTCAAGCTCACTTTCAATACTGCGGTGGTTTGCTTCCACAGTGATGAAATATTTAAGGTCACCTTTTAGGTAGAAGGTCGTCGTATCAAGAACGGGTTCGAACTCGGCGGGCTGTTTGTTATTTTTGGCCACTTCAACTTTGCGCGCAACCAGCCAGTTTTTCTGATCGAACTGGTAGCGATATCTGGTTGTGTGGACTAATGCCTCCTTGCGATCGAAAACCACATATTTTTTCGCGCTAAGCGCCGGTGCATTTCCAAAAAACACCCCTACATAAACCGCGCCAGCCGGTGGACCCATCGGATTACCATTGGGATTTCGGACGCGAAGTTCAAAGACGATTTGGGGGCGAGTGGTTGGCCATTGTACTGGTTCAACCAGTGGCCCAACATCATCGCCCATAAAAGATAGCTCATCTTGGCTGTCGAATATTCCGTTGCCTGTATCGGCGGTGACACGCGTGCCTTGATCGAGGACGTAGTCGGTATCCTCATTTATCTCATCAATTTGAAAGGGAATAACCTCAGCCTTGCCGCTTGGGGAGCTTCGAAAGACACGGTAAGAGCCTAGAGGATATCTCAAAACTTGGCTGATTTGTTTGCCCGTGATAACAATCGGAGCTGTGTGGATGCCTTGAGCGAAAAGTGCATTGCAATCAAGAAAGAGCGACATAAGCGCGACTAAGCAAGCAACCAATCCAAGTTGTTGGATTTTGGCGTAACGTAAGGTCACGCTTGTAGCGCGTGAAAACATCAAGACGTCTGCTCTCCGCTAAGGCTCATCGAACAAAGATTCCAGTTTAGAAATTTATGTAATAGTATAACGCATCGAGATCGCGGAGTTAAAGTGAATTTACGGTCTAAATCCCTAATTTTTTTCTTGAATATTCTTGTCGCGAGTCTTGTACTTTCGTCCACGGCAGGTGTTGCCGCCGGCACAGGCCTTTCGGGAGGGGCAGGTGGTCTGCACAAAAAATCAGCAGGAGCGCGTCTGGAAAAAAATATGACGAAGGCTCGCCTGCCCGTTCGCGTTATTTGGCAGGTTCTTCGCTCGCAGGGGCAGGGCGCTATGATGAATACGTCGGCAGAAACATTTTCCGCTGATGGTTTGATTCATCAGGTGTCGTCAGCCCGCTGGGAGCTAAAAATCGGAAAAACGTCAGTCATCGGTACACTGATTTTGTCAAAACTTGGTCAAGATGGGCGGTTTGTAGCGCAGCGGTCAGACGTCTTGAGTATGCTCGGGGTGGAGTCTCCGCTTAGGGATCAACAGTCCGAGGATCGGACGGAAGAAGACTTGGCCGCGGATGTTGTCCAAATTCCATTGTTTGCCTCACCTAGTCGTCAGTTGGAGACGATTTACCGCGGGCCTGAAGAAGAGCTCTTCTTAGTGAAGCTCGCTGTCTCTATTCCATCGTCGTAACAATCTAGTGTTTAAAGTGTCGTACGCCAGTAAGCATCATGATGATGCCGTGCTCATTGGCTGCGTCGATTGATTCTTGATCTCTAACGCTTCCACCCGGTTGTACGATAGCCGTAATGCCAGCTTTTGCGGCTAAATCGACACAGTCACGGAAAGGAAAGAAGGCGTCTGATGCCATGACGGACCCAGTTAAGTTGTGACCTAGCTCCCGTGATTTATTGACGGCAATATGAAGACTATCAATTCGGCTCATCTGGCCAGCACCAATCCCAATGGATTGTAGTCTAGATGAAAGCACAATCGCATTTGATTTAACGTGTTTACAAATGGACATGGCAAACGCCATCTCGGAAAGTTGGGCGGGATCTGGTTTTAGTTTTGAGACACATGCCCACGTCCCTGGGCTGATTGGAGCGGAGTCGTTTGTCTGAACAAGCAAGCCGCCCCTTAAGGATCTAAACGTTAGACGGGGGGCAAGGTTTTGGTCTGGGGTCAGCAACGTCGTTGTTCTAAGAATTCTTAAGTTTTTCTTGTTGCGGAAAATATCAAGGGCCGCCTCTGTGTATGAAGGCGCTATGATGCACTCCAAAAAAATTTCGCTCATAGCGAGTGCCGCACTCTCATCTATCGGTATATTCGAGGCCACTATGCCGCCAAAGGCGCATTTTGGATCGGACATAAGGGCTCTCGTGAAAAGTTCTTTGGCTGATGGC
>JBEIGW010000266.1:0-4067 GCA_040381655.1 Deltaproteobacteria bacterium | reverse complement strand
GTGGGGCAGCTGGAGCTGTTGGTCCGCTTATTGGCTGGGCGTCGGTAGATGCAACGATTGGTTGGCCGGCTGTTGTTTTGTTTTTAATTATTTTTCTTTGGACGCCACCTCATTTTTGGGCTTTGGCACTGAAGTACAAAGATGATTATGCGGCCGCGGGAATTCCCATGATGCCGGTGGTCCGTGGAGAAGAGTCAACAAGGTGGCAGATCTTACTCTATACGCTAACCCTATTTCCCGTGATCGCTAGCTTGACGTTATTTGGCGCGGCTGGGATCGTATACCTACTTGGGTCGCTTCTTTTTACAGCCTATTTTGCCTGGATGGCTTGGACGTTGTTTCGATCGCAGGATAACAAATTCGCGATGCCATTGTTTCACTACTCCTGTCTTTACTTGTTTGGGGTGTTTGGATGCCTCATCGTAGATAGACTCCTGAGCTTAACTTGATGAGGTTTTCCAATTTTGTCTCGGCCTCCAATCAATTCTGAGGAAAAAAAATGGGTGACCAAGAGTCGAAGTTTTTGGCTTGGGGATGAGTCCACGTCACTCAATACGAATCGCTTTTGGGTCTATTTGGCGACCATTTGCGCAACGCTATGTTTGGTTTGTCTCGTAAAGAGTCTTAGAACACCCTGAGAATGCGGTCGTTCGTCCGGGGTGCAGACGTTTAAAAAGTCTGGTAAAACACCGGTATTTTAATAGATATTGACATCGTCTTAAAAAACATTAGATTGCTGTAGAAATAGACAAAACAGGCTCCACGAGCCTGTGGATATCTTGTGAATTTGGGGTGACGTTTGATAGAGCAAGTCAAAGAAATTATTGAGAAAGATATCAATCCCCAGCTGGCTTTGCATGCTGGCGGTTGTGAGTTGGTTGATGTCGAGGATGGTATCGTTACCATTCGCCTATTCGGTGGGTGCTCGGGCTGTCCTTCAAGCCACATCACGTTATTCAACGGCATTGTTCCGATTTTCAAAGAAAAGCTTCCAGACATCAAAGACGTCGTTCTTGGCTAATCCAGCCCCGAAGGTGTTGGGCAGATTTTGCCGATCTCCATGGCTTTACTGCGCCTGGATTGCTCCGATAATCCTATCGTCTAAAGACTTTCAGACGTGACCGGAAAATGGGGGTCGGATTATGAATTGGTTCGAGCTTAGGCGCTATCCAGTCGTGCTTCTGTGTTGCTCGCTGCTGTCGGGTCAAGTTTGCGTGGGTGCTGATAAAGGCTTGCAGTCGAAGACCGGCTCCTCAAGTCGTAAAAAAATTGAAACATATTCACCAGAGAATATACGCCCTGACAGTGAAGTCCCTCCCAATCCCGAGCGCTATATTTGGAAACTATCTACCAAACGGTCTACGCTCGATAAAAATTCAAAAGAAGTTCCCATTTATATGTTTGCTGGGGATGGTCATGAACGGGTGGCGGTTGGTGGTGCGCCAATTGGTGAGCTGATCACATTAGACAGCATTAGGCTATACGGTCATAGGCATTTCTACCGCTATAACCGGACTGCAAGTGAGCAAGAATCCCGAAAATTTGGACCAAGCGTCACATTTTGGATAGACGGTATGAATATCGACTATGCAGGTAAAAAATAACGTCACGTTTCAGTCTAGAAATATTTGGCTAAACCTAGACCCAAATTCAGCTCACTGCCCGTGATGCTAGCGACAGTCGCAGGACTGGTTGCTTCGCTTTTGCTTTCACCCGAAAACGTCAGCTGATACTTCAAAAATGGTTTTAAAGCGAGATGGGCGCCTAGAAAGAACTTCATGCCGCCTTCTATCGCGAAATCAGTCATCTTATCTGTTACTTTGCTTCCAGAGTCGATCGTTTCTGAGCTCGTCAGTAGTTTTACCCCAGCATATGGAACGAATTTATCCGAATGAATATTTCCCATGTTGAAGAAGAAGGCTCCACCAAGTCCAAATGCACTGCTTTTTATGGTGGTAGATCCGGTTTTCTGATTATCGCTTGAGAAATAAAATAGAGGTCCAGCTTCCATTTTCAAAAATACAAATAACCAGGCAATATCAAATCCAATATGAGTTGACGTTGTTTTGAAAGTTTCGTTTGTATACTTCAGATTTTGGCTTTTCGAAGAAAAATCAAATCCAAGTTCAATATTTGCTCTGTAGGGAGCTCCAGAGTCTTGTGCGCCGTGACCTGCCACGCCAGCAGACGTGACAGAGCCATCCGCCCCGATGACTCCAGATTTTTTCTTCTTCTTTTTAGTCTTCTTAGGGGGTGTGGTTTTGGTTGCTGGTTCGGTGGTGGGGGTAGGCTCGGTTGTGGTTTCTGGTGGGGTCGTAGCCTCTCCCTCCGCCGGGGGCTGGTCTGTTGTGGATTGTGCCGTCAAGGGTCTGCCGTCATCATTTTGATTATCTATACTCCGGGTCTCAAAATATGGAGCTAGTACATCGTTAGAGCTGGATGTCTCGACATCTGTAACAGCTTCTGTTGATTCAATATTCTCATGAGTCGAGTCAGTTTCAAGGTTTTCACCTTGAGAAACACCGTAAATATTTAACGCGGCCACGGCGGCTAGAAAGTGGTATTTCATTGCACGATCTCCATATACAACTTGTGGGGATAACTACGCATTCATTCTATCAGATCTTATCGTTGAATAAAAACTCTGCAAGTTTCACAAAATCAGCTGGCATGAGGGTCTCCGCCCGCCGGTTCAGGTCAATGGGACAATCGTTTTCCAATCGTCCGTGTAAGAAGGGTTTTACTGTGTTGCGGAGTTTCTTTCTGCGTTGGGTGAAGGCTATACGGCAGAGGGTCTCCGTATATTGCAGGAGTTTTTGGGGTAGTGATAAGTCTGGACGCGGTCGTAGTGTTAAGACGGCGCTATCGACTTTAGGTATTGGAGTAAAACAGGTTTTTTCCACCTTAAAGTTTAGCTCGCAAATTGCTCGGAGCTGACAGTACACACTGAGGCTTCCATAGTCCTTGGTGTCAACTGTTGCAGCGACACGCTGAGCGAATTCAAGTTGCACCATGAAAATGGCAGCTTTTAAGCTCGATAAATGGGGTAGAGTCCACATGAATATAGGTGTGGAAATGTTGTACGGAATATTGCCAAGCACCGCAGATGATGTGTTTGGTGAGGCGTTTATCCAACGCCCGAGGTCGAACTCCAAAATGTCAGTATTTATGATCTCGACGCCCGGTAATTCTCCGCGGCTGATCCTCTCAGATAGTCGGTTTGCGAATCGTTCGTCTTTCTCGATTGCGGTAACCTTGATGCCAGCTTGGCTGAGAGCGTCCGTCAATATGGCATTGCCGGGGCCAATTTCGATGACGCGAGTAATGCCAAGTTCAACCGTATTTTCTACAATACGACGGACTGGCCAATCAGTATTCAGGAATACTTGTCCAAGACTTTTTTTCTGTTTTATGCGTGACTGGTCGCGGTCATGTTTTCGTATTTCGTCTGAGTAACTTCGTCGCATGGCGTCCGTTTCTTTCTGGCTGATAAGTAGGTAATCAGCTCTTAGTTGTCGGTGGTTAGAAATTTTTCAAATGGGTACCGAGAAAATACGTCCCAACTAAGGTTGGTTTCGTGTTTGTCCTGACAGAATGTGTGAAAACCAAGCGCAGCGATCATAGCGCCGTTGTCAGAGCAAAAATGCTGTTCCGGAAACCAAACTGGCAGTTTTGTCGATTCTTTCACCATAGATTTAAATCGCGAGTTGGCGGCGACCCCGCCAGCAACGATAATACTTTTAGCCTTGGGCCGCATCGTTTGGGCTATTTCAAGTTTTCGAACAATCTGGCCCAGTGCCTCGTCTTGAAACGCTGCTGCAATGTCGGCATGTTGGGCAACAGTCGTTTTTTCATCCCTTACGACTCGAGCCACGGCCGTTTTGAGGCCAGAATATGAAAAAGCCATATGACTTTTACGTTCGATCATTCTTGGTAGCGAAACTTTAGAGGCATTACCAGCCTTGGCTAGCATTTCCACGTGTGGGCCACCAGGATAGGGTAAACCTAACATCTTGCCCACCTTGTCAAAAGACTCTCCGCAGGCATCGTCGATGGTGTGGGCGATG
>JBEIGW010000265.1:0-4082 GCA_040381655.1 Deltaproteobacteria bacterium | reverse complement strand
CGACTCAAAAGTAGTTATGATAACGCGTGTTCCGGCCAAGGAATCTGCGGGATACCCCCTGGGACTGCTAAATGTGAGAATCAGATTTGTAAATCCGTTCCTTGGCCATGATTTAGCGGGACACCCGACTGATTGACTATTGTTTAATCGGTAGCTTCGGATCCGCGCTCGGATCCCGAGAGATCTCACTTCGACGAACCCCAGCTAGGCCTCCGCCCACAATCAGAACGTCACAGCTGTCCTGCATCCGACTCTCCTGATTTGACAAAATAAATCTTCAATGACGCTATTTTATTCTTCAAACCAAGTATTTTTATGATGCTCATGTCGCCTGCGAGGCAGGACCCACATCTGATAGAGAGAAGTTAGGATCATGTAAGCCGCGGCGGTATTGTAGCATGTTGCGCCGATGATAGTTGTATATGCAAAAGTCGGATACCATTTGGTTAACCACCAAGAGAAAATGTCTACCAGTAGAAATACAAACGGTGTTCCAATGGCGACAGCTTTTAAAATCGGGTTAATTCCGCTAGCAAGGCTGAATATCAGGCATATAAAGAAAAATATGAATGAAATGCCGAAAAGATGGATGTGCGACACCCTTGCTAAATCGCCAATCGAAGCCCCCTCGTCGATTTTCGCTACCGTTTTTATCCCTTCATAGGTGGTGAAATCAGGTAGGCCGGCAATGCCTCCGTGGCAACGAGCACATTTATCCATGACGATCGGCTGAATTTTTTGTGTTCACACATCTTCAGGAGATCCGGTTCTGACCCAGCGGATGATCTCAGAGCGTTCGTGCACGTCGGCTTTATCTTTCATCGATCCATTGAGCTTGACTTCTAGTTTGCTATTTTCACGGTTACCGTAATAGCTATAGACCACATCATCAACCGATAAACCAAACTGCCCGTCAGCCATGCCGTGCGTCAACAAAAGCTGCAGTCCTGCCGAAAGTAGACCGACGGAGGTTACTAAAAGATAACCTGTGAAAAGTATTCGTAGCGATAGTCCCAGGTTTGGGAGGTTTAATTTCGAGGCTCTTTGGTGGGAGTCATGCTCATTCATAGAACTCTAGTTTAACTTAAAACTGCGAGCCATGCATGAGATCGGTTGGTGTTTCGATAAAATCTGCGAAATTAACTTTAAAAATCAGCCTCTAATCCGTTGCAACCGTGTCGTCCTATTATGCCGCAAAAGATCCTAAGTAATCCGTTTTTATGACCGATATCTTGTTTGGGGGTTGGCATGTCGAAAATTTCAGTAAAAGTTGTGAAGTCAGATCGGGCTCCCGGGCTTATGGGACCTGGTGGTGACATTATTTTGGAAGTCTCCGTGCACGACTCTAGCATAATTGGACGCTCAGCTAAACTGACCATTACACGGCAGGTCACTGTCAAGCAGGGTGATCCAATAAATAAAGACGACAAGATCGAAAGAAGTTTCATTCTTCGCCAGAGTAAAATTGAAATTCCCATAAGTAGGAAGCATTTGGTTTTATTCGCTTACGCGGGGGAGGAGATTGATATCAAAGTGAACGTGTATTTAACGGTCGACACAGGTTTGCTGTTTGATACGAAAATTAATATCGATGCTAAGATGGATTTCGCACCGCGGAAGTTGGTTGCAAGCGGTGATGCCGCTGCGATCATTGAGCCTAAAGATCAATTCTCTTTCATGAAAAACATGAAGGCAATACCGTCCAGTGCCCAGATGGTGGTGATTTACCTTGGCGTCTTAGCCGGCCTATTTTTATGTGTTAACACGATTATTGGAGTCCACGATCAGTGGGTACCAGATGCCATGACCTGGGTTTATTCTCAGCGGAATCACAAGGGAGAAAGTCAGTCGCCCATCTGGAATGCTATGTAGTATAATATTGCGGCAGCGACTGCGGCCTGGTTTGCGATACGTCGGGAATTGCGACGTTACATGAGCTTCCGGCTGACATCTAAACTGAGTATGTTTGCTCCTGGCGCAACCTTCCAAGTCAAAGATTTGATTTCGGGAGTGCCGAGAGTGCCCCTGGAAACTGCAGAACTTAGAATCGTGGCATGTAACCTAGAGAAAGGATCTAAGTGGGAGGAGTCGGGCAAGAGTAGACGTGAAGTGACCTTCACACACCCCGTGCGCGCAATTACTTTATATAAAAAGAAGGTGTTCAAGTTGCCAGCAGGCCAAGAAATTAATGAGCATTTTCCTGAGGTCATATCCTTTGATGGGATCTATCAAAAGCTATATCCCGCGCAGATGCTGACAAAAACACATGGCATCGATCTTTATTGGGAAGTTCAACTGCTTAGCGATACGTTCGTCGACCAGGAGTTGATAGGTCCGGTGGACTCTTTCAGATACATTTACTTTTTTCGTGAAAACCGCAAAAAAGACGATGATCTTGGAGTGATTGATCTAGACCCGAAGGATAAAAAAGACGTCGCCTAGGGGGCGCTTTACATTTGCCTAGCTCCTATTAAAGATGCTTTCTGAGTTCGCGCATCAACTCCGGACTCGATTTCACAAATGCACCCGGAATCGTGATTTTTATTTTGGTGGTTTAACCCCCTGAAACGAAATCATTTTCAAAGAATGTTAAAAAATATGAGCGCCTGAGCCGATCGCGGGTTTACGGGGGAACAATATGGCTATCAAACAAGTAATTTTTCGCAAATTTAGCGTATTCATGATGAGTATTTCTGCACTGTTTGTGGTCGGTCTTACGACTTCATGCGGTGTGGATACGACCGCGTCCCAGTCGAAATCTCTTAATAACTTTGCAAGAGGTTCCGCCGATTTGACGAGGAACGTCTGCCGAGGCGACAACAAGGTCGTCAAAGGTATCAATCAAGAGTGGGATCATGTTGACTTTAGCCGAGTATCTGCAGAAAAAGTCCCCGCGCTCAAGACGGCTTTAGAAAGCTCTTTGTCGGCAGTTCCATCCAATCTTCAAGAGGTGTTTTTCGGATTAGGTGGCAGAATCGTTTTTGCTGACAATCTGAGTGAGCCAGCTAAATCCTCAACAGATCTTACCTGTGACCGAGCGGGTGGAAAGGCCAAATTTGCAAGTGAAGGTACAAACAAAATCGAGAGCTGTTGGACGACCGACACCAGGACGTCTGATGTTCTGATCTTGATGAATCCAACGGTCGAGAGTGTTCGCCACTCAACGGTTAGGATTTTCGGCTATCTCTTATCCCAGATACTTACAAAAATTTCGGTTAACGAGCAAAACGTGATTGTAGCTGAGCGCGACGAGCAGTTTGACGCTCTTATGATCGATATCAAAGATGCTTTTTTGGCCGATGTTAAACGCCCTGGCAGTAAGTACAGACTATCTTTGAACGAGGATCTCGTTTACACGGAAGACTTCAAGTACTTTATTTTTGCAGAGTCATTTGATTCTTACTATTGCAACAGCTCTCTTAGACAGACGATGGCTCGAGCAGATGAATTTCCTAAAACTCACACTCTCTTTCAGAATATGGATCGTGAGCTGAAAGCCGTGCAGATGATGGCCCAAAGTGACAGTCAGGCTGCCAATAGCTTTAGCCTTAATAGTGAAGATGCATTTCATCTTGGAATTCTTGGCGGATTGTTCCGCGGAGTTGGCAGAGTTGGTGGATTTCTTGGTCGCGGTATTTTTCGTGGCGGCGCCGCACTTGTCCGGGGCGGTGGACGTCTATTGGGCGGAGCGGCTCGAGGTTTGGCCGGCGTCTTTGGTAGGGGTGGCGGCGGTGGAATTGGTGGCGGCGGCATTATGAATATTATTCAAAGCTTTCTCGGTGGTGGTGGTTGAGTAGAATGATCGAATAAACGAAACAAGGGGCACTCACAAGAGTGCTCCTTCGTTATTAGCCTTAATCATCTTACTACAGTAAAGAACTCATCGGTTCACGTAGCATTTTCCTAGCTCTTATCTCGTCGTGAAGCAGTGACTTAAATTCAGCAACGTTCATCGTCTCTTGCTTATCGATGCCGTAGCGCCTGATGGTAACTTTGTTTTCTTCCACTTCCTTATTTCCCACAATCAAAGTTATCGGGGTTTTGCGGACGGTGGAGTTACGAATCTTCTTATTAAAGCTATT
>JBEIGW010000264.1:0-4100 GCA_040381655.1 Deltaproteobacteria bacterium | reverse complement strand
GGCGAGTTTACGGTAAGACTTTTTGATTTAGTCTTCCGTGGCGCCTTTTTTTACACATAAGGTTTAGTAGTAGTCAGCCATGCCAATTTATTGACTCAATTGGGTTAAAGTCGCTTCAGTAGGATAAGTCGCAATCGGAGACTGTCAAGAGTAGAAGGAGCGGTGCCCTCAGCTGTTGGTCTGACCTAATTAGTTATAATTTTAAGGATTTTTTAATCCATTCGACCTTGGAAAATTGCCGAATCATGCTGGCCTCGCTGGTCAGCTTGCGAGCCTGCTCAAATGTGAACCAGCCCACATCGTGGGATTCGTCTGATACGATTGGCGCATCGGGAGTCGTTGATATCAGTAGGTATCTGACGTCATAGTGATAATGCTCTGCGTCCCGGTGATTGGCGGGAATTAGATGGCGATCCAAATCAAAAGGAATCGGTGGAAATGCCTTGGTCGTACCGAAGATATCGCGCTCGTAACTCAGAAACTCAAGGCCTTTGAGCCCCGATTCCTCCAGGGCCTCGGTCATGGCAACCTCGTGTGCAATGTGGTGGCCGTCCGCATGACCGCCCAATTGAAGCCACATACCAAGTTTCTTGTGATGAGTCAGCAGCACTTTGGACAAGTCCTGGTTTAGTACCAGGGCCGATCCAGTTATGTGGCCCGGCATATTCGAGCGATCGAAACATTTAGCGTTACGCTCGACGAAGTCTTTAAAAAGGGCAACAGCACTTTTATCGAAAGCTGTGTCGCGGAGCTGATAACTTGCCATCGGCAGACACCACGTTGTCTCGTATGATTGAAGTGCAGAGAGAAGATCTTGCCGTAAGCTCATCTGGTTTGAAACTCGCACCACAGAGTTGGAAAGTGATTCCGCGCAGGTTTATTTTAGCTCACTTGGATTGGTGCTCGCTAGTGAATACTAAATCAATGACTAGTTTTTTGCAGGCAACTGTTTGCTGGTTTAAAGTATAGTTTTGGCTGTTTCAAGATTTTTTGGAGGATTCCGACGCCATGAGCTCTGTTACAAAGCTGTTTCAGCCCCTCAGGCTAAGGGGACTTGAAATCAAAAATCGCATATTTGTCTCGCCCATGTGTCAGTATTCTGCCCGAGATGGTATCGCCGGTGCGTGGCACCTGGTCCATTTGGGGGCTCGCGCAGTCGGCGGCGCTGGCGTTGTGATGGTTGAAGCTACGGCGGTGGCTAGTCACGGTAGAATTTCTCCATCAGACACAGGCATCTGGAATGACGAGCAAGCGGAGGCGTTTAAGCCCATTACAGACTTTCTCAAGTCTTCAGGTGCGGTTGCTGGTATTCAGTTGGCGCACGCGGGACGCAAAGCAGGAACTGCCGAGCCTTGGAATGGGGGGAAGCCAGTAGACGGTAAGTGGGATGTGGTCGCTCCTAGCGCCATAGCCTTTGACCATGGCTATCCTGTGCCCCGGTCTATGTCTGAGAGCGACCTGGATGATATGGTCAGGTCTTTTCAGTCTGCCGCACAAAGGGCGCTCGCTGCCGGTTTTCAGATTATTGAGATCCATATGGCGCACGGCTACCTGTTACACGAATTCTTATCTCCGCTCACAAATCAACGCAAAGACTCCTACGGGGGTTCATTGGACAATCGTATGCGTTTCCCATTACGGGTAGCGCGTTCCGTGCGCGAGGTTTGGCCATCTGAACATCCTGTCTTTGTGCGCATATCAGGCGTCGACTGGGTAGAAGGGGGCTGGGATCTAGGGCAAAGTATTGAGTTGTCCAAGCAACTAAAGATACTCGGTGTCGATTTGATTGATGTTTCAAGTGGTGGATTGGTTCCCAACGCTAAAATTCCAGTGAGACCGGGTTTTCAAGTTCCCTTAGCACAAGCTATAAGGGAGCAGGTTGACATACCGACCGCAGCTGTGGGTTTGATCACCTCGGGGCAGCAAGCCGAGGATATTTTGCGGTGCGGCCAAGCTGATGCTGTGATGATCGGGCGCGAGTTCCTTAGAGATCCTTATTTTCCATTAAAAGCTGCTCAAGAGCTTGGCGAGACAATTGCTTGGCCAAAGCAGTATGTGCGAGCCCGCAACTAGGGTGGGAGCGGCGTTGAGCGAGCCAAGCCCGCCGTGTGACAATGCGAGATTTTAAAACAATGGAGGATCTGATGATGAACGAGTCAAGAAAGATATCGATTCTGAAAGCCGGTGTTGGCGCACTAGTTATGGGGGCTAGCTTTAGTGTAGCGCTCGCACAGGTGGGCGAGTTTGAGAAAAGGAAAGCGGAGCACTTGGCTCGCATTGATGAGCAGCTTCAAAAGCTTCAGCAACACCGAAGCTGTGTGAGCGGCTCGGTCTCTTTGGAGGATTTGCGTAAGTGTGGCGATGTGATGAGGGAGTGGCGAAAAGACGAACGTAAGGAGCGGCGAGACGAGCGACGAAGGCCATAAATCGCATGGGCTTGGCGTCTGCCATTAGTTGGCAACCTTGCCGCAGACTTGCCATTCTTTAAATTTGCTTTGAAGATCAAGTCGCATAAGTGTTGCTGTGCGACTTGTTTTGTACCACGGGCAGACGAATCCGGACTTTGAGGTTATTGGCTTGAAGCCCAGAGCCAATAAGTTTCTTTCAGCAATTGGCCCCACAGCCCAGCCCAACACGTCCGAAGCCCCATTTTTTGCCGCCTCGTCCAAGCGAATTGCGTGAATCAACTTGGAAATCCCTTTAGATCTGAACGCAGGGTGCACAACTAAACGGCTAATATAAGCAGATTTGTCGAGGCTGGAGACGAACGTATCATTGGATAACTCATCAGGGATTTGGTTTCGATCAATTATCGAAACACGACCGTACCCGACCAGACCCGCGTGATCATCAAGAATTAGAACGTGTATCGAGCCGTCCTCTAAAGTGTCTAATGCAGTGATTCCTTTTGGAACCAAAAGCGTCACGTCTCGATGCGTGAGCGATTCCGCTGACCAGACATGATGAATTAGAGTGTCGACTTGCTGACGAAGTCGCCAGGGCAGAGCTTTCAAAATCAGAGTTTCAAACATAGTAACCTCCGGAAATCTTTCACGCATGCCCACTCGGCTTTTTGACCGTCTAGATCACATCAGAGTCTGATGAATGCAAATGACATTCCAATATTGCCAACAGACTGAATTTCATAAAACGTTGTGACTTCGCTGTGTTGTAGGGTGTCTGTCCAGCCTTGCCAATTTGGCGTAGCTATCAAAAGTTTACCTGCGGTATAGAATTGAGACCTTCGTGACTTTGATTTCCACATGAGACCTTGCGATAATATTGACTGAGGAAAGCTAAATAATGCGCGGTTGGGGTGACATTAAATGAGTGGATGGTATTTAAAGCGTGGCACAACTGAAGTCGGTCCAGGTAGTGATGATCAGTTACGGGCAGCGTTTAAAAAAGGATCCTTGTCCCTAGAGTCACTTGTGCGCAAGGATGGCCAAAATGACTGGGTGGCTCTCAAAGACTCTGGCCTCTTAACTGACGAGGATAAAAACCCTTTTATGGCGGACGGTAAGGTGGAGAAACCAACCGGCGACAAGCAGGGAGCTCCAAATCAACCGCAGGTCGATAATAAGCCACTGATTCATCCCGATATGTTTAAAGAGAAGCCCCGTTACGGTCGGCGCTCCACGCCAGTTTATGCTACGGTAGCTGACAGGTTTATGGCAATTTTTATTGATGGAACAATTTTGTGGCTCGTCACCGCAGTTTTTTTCGAAATATTCGGTAGTTTAATGTTTTTGAGTGGTCGGATTACAACCTATATCATGTTTAGTTACATAATAAGACTTCTTATATACGGTGTGTATTTTGTGTATTGGCAGCACGAGTGGGGATACACCATTGGTAGGAAAGTCATGAAGATTCACGTTGAAATGGCCGATCGAAGCCGACCGGACATGAAGGCTTTCATAGTCCGGTATCTGGGATCAGTGGTTTCTGGTCTGATGCTAGGCTTGGGCTACTTTATGGCTTTTTCCGACCCTAAACATCAGACGCTGCATGACCGTTTAGCAGGGACGATTGTGGTCAAAGATTAAAACTGGCCGACTTAATTGTGCCAATCTAGCGAAGTCACTTTAGTGATTTGT
>JBEIGW010000263.1:0-4106 GCA_040381655.1 Deltaproteobacteria bacterium | reverse complement strand
TCACGGGCCCCTGCTCAATGGTCCACTTTTTAGGTAAAGAGCGATTACGGACGGTCCACTTGCCGTCCCCGCCTGAAAAACGCTCGAATGTGGCATCGGCGCTTGACCATTCTTTTTTATCAAGTCGGGGTTTCCACACAGCCTGAGCTGCAGGTCGGACGATTTTATAAGGTCCTACCTGCTCAAGTTTCTGAAAGTCCCCAGAATCAAGGAGTTTGTAGTCTTGACGCATGATTAATCAGCTCCACAATTTCGGGGCTTATTAACCATAGAATTCTCTTGAAATCAATAAAATTAGCCAGTAAACGCCAGTAATTAACCGGCTCGCCGGTTTCGCGCACGTCCAGCAGCAGCCTCTTTTTCTGTGGCAGCTCTCTGATGATCGATCAAGGCGTCACGCAGCTCTTCGTGACAGTCATCGCAGATGGGGTGCCCTACGATTTTGCGGTCCATATCACCCCAGGACACCAAAGACGCAACGGCTTGGTCACTAAAGTTACGGGGCCTTAGAATGGCTTGATGTTCACAACGTGGGCATTTTTTTGTGTTCACGTGGGGCTCCAGTTTCGCCTCAAATAAGGACTGCGATCGGGGGGAAAACATCGTAATTGCGGGTTATTGCCAAGAAAAATGATAACCGACCCTATCCTCGGTGTAAACCCCCCCACCTAAGTCACATTTACTATTGCCTTTAGGACGCATTTTGACTATCTTCCGCCGTCTATTCTCAGCTGGAGCCGCACCATTACGGCCCGTAACTATTGAGAAAGTATGGAGACATCGGCAATGAAGAAAGACATCCACCCCAACTACCGCCACGTCGTTATTAAGGACGCTTCCAACGGCTGGTCCTTTATGACCCGTTCGACGGTGAACACAACTGAAACCACCAAGTGGGAAGACGGCAAAGAGTATCCTATGATCATAGTAGAGACGACGAGTGCGTCGCATCCGTTCTTCACGGGTAAACACAAAGTTGTCGATACTGCGGGCCGAATCGAGAAGTTCAAACGAAAATACGAAAAAGCTGGCGTCAAAGCCTGATCCAGACATCCTCCGAAATGAATCAACCGCTGATTTTTGTGATCAGCGGTTGTTTTTTTAGCTTGTTTTTTAAACACCTCGTTTAATTGGTGTGGAATAATATTTTTAGCTAAATAATTTAGTTAGTTAGAGCCTGAGTGGAAGAATATTGTGGAATCTACCTCTAACTATATGCACATTATCATGATTCTGTCGCGTCCGTAGGGACCTAGAATGACACACGATCTCTCCTATATATAGATAGCAGGGACCATTCGTTTCAATTTATTCGCCTTTGGGAGCGGGTTTTGGAAAAAAATTATCTAGTCATCGTTGAGTCACCCACTAAAGCTAAAACTATTCGGAAGTTTCTTCCCAAAAACTTCACGGTTGAAGCAAGCATGGGACACATTCGTGATCTTCCGCAATCGGCCGCCGATATTCCGGCGAAATACAAGAAAGAGCCGTGGGCCAAAGAAATCGGGATTAATTGCGATAATAAGTTTGAGCCCCTTTACATCGTGCCCAAAGATAAAACCAAAATCATAACGACACTAAAAGAAAAGCTAAAAGACGCTGATGAACTCTACCTAGCGACTGACGAGGACCGCGAAGGGGAGAGCATAAGCTGGCATCTACTGGAACTACTGAAACCCAAATGTCCGGTTAAGCGCATGGTGTTTCACGAAATCACCAAGCCAGCGATCGAAAAAGCTCTTAAAAACACGCGCACTGTTGACGATAAACTCGTGCGCGCCCAGGAAGCTAGAAGGATTCTGGACCGTATCGTTGGATACACGCTGTCTCCAGTCCTCTGGAAAAAAGTGACGTACGGTCTATCGGCAGGCCGTGTTCAATCAGCCGCACTTCGCATGATGGTCGAACGTGAGCGCGAACGCATGCGTTTTAAAAAAGCTAATTACTTTGACCTTCTTGCTAAGTTGAAGTTTGAAGGCAAAGAATTTGAGGCCAAACTTCTGTCCATCGGCGACAAGCGTGTAGCACAGGGTAAAGACTTCGATGAAACCACTGGCGCGCTCAACGCAACAAAAGACATGATCGTGTTAGCTGGTAAAGAAGCAAAAACCCTTGCGGACAGTCTAAAAACAGCCTCATGGCAAGTACAAAACATCGAAGAAAAACAGTCTAGCACGAAACCACAGCCACCGTTCATCACGTCCACCCTGCAACAAGCTGGCAACAGAAAACTTGGTCTTTCGACGCGCGACGTCATGCGAACAGCTCAAAACCTCTATGAACAGGGTTTTATCACTTACATGCGTACGGACTCGCCGAGCTTGTCGCAGGAGGCCTTGACTGAAACGAGAGCTATCATCAAAGAGACCTACGGCGCTGAATATCTTTCAAACGAGCCGAGGCAGTATTCGGCAAAATCAAAAAGCGCGCAGGAAGCGCACGAAGCCATCCGCCCCGCTGGAACATTTCTACCACCTGATAAAACGGGACTATCTAACCGAGAGCTCGATCTCTACACACTCATTTGGCAGCGCACGCTGGCATCACAGATGAACGACGCGAAAAAAAGCTCAATGTCAGTACGTATAAGTGCACAGAATACCTTGTTCAACGCCACCGGCACCAAAATAGTATTCCCTGGTTTCATGAAAGCCTACGATGAAGATCTGGAATCGGGTGACGCCTCTTGGGGGAGTGATGTTTTACTACCCCCTATGAAAGTCGGCGATAAGCCCAACCTTGTCAGCGTATCCCCGGACTCGCATGAAACCAAACCGCCGGCTCGTTACAACGAGGCTTCAATTGTGCAGGCTATGGAAAAGGCGGGCATCGGTCGACCATCCACTTACGCCAGCGTCATATCCACTTTGTTTGACAAAAAATACGTCACAAAGTCAAACAACGCCATCATCCCAAGCTTCACTGGCTTTGCGGTTGTACAGCTTTTGGAGCGGCACTTTGATAATTTTGTGAATCTTGATTTCACCTCCAAGATGGAGGAGGATCTGGACAGCATCGCAGAAGGAAATCTGGATCATCTAGATTACCTGGGAAAGTTTTGGTTTGGGCCAAAGGGGCTTAAGGAGCTCGTTGAAGCAAAAATCAAGCAAATTGATCCGAAAGACAGTCGATCAATTGTGCTCCCACAACTTGGCAAAGAGCTAGAAATAAGAATAGGCCGATTCGGTCCCTACCTTTCCCAAACAGACGTCAAGGAAGAAGATGGTGTATTTGCATCTATACCAGAAGGAATCGCTCCGGCCGATTTGACGCTTGATGAGTCCAAGCAGATCCTGGAGACCAAAGCCAAAGGCCCAGAAAGTATCGGCAAATATCCACCTACCGGTGAGGATATCTACGTGATGACCGGTCGGTTTGGGGCATATGTCCAGGTTGGTAAACAAGTTGAAGGATCAAAAGAAAAACCTCGCCGCGCTTCGGTGCCTCGTGATCAAGACCTCAAAACGTTAACATTAGATCAAGCACTCAAATACCTAAGTCTTCCACGGGAGTTGGGCAAATTTCCTGACAACGGAGAGATGATCACCGTCTATGACGGTCGTTTTGGTCCTTACGTCAAATGCGGCCCCGACATGCGTTCGCTTAAGAAGACAGACGACAAATACACGATTGGCCTCCAACGAGCCACCGAGTTACTGCGCGAGGAAAAACGCGGCCGTTTCGGCGCAAAACTTTTGAAGCAGCTTGGACAGCATCCTGAAAATGGTAAAGACATGGGGATTTACGAAGGTAAATTTGGACCCTACGTTAAGTGCGGCACCATTTCAGCGTCCATACCTAAAGATTTGGATCCAGCTCAAGTTACGATCGAAATGGCTTTACCGCTGCTAGCTGCAAAGATGACAGCTGGAAAGACCAAGGTAAAAGCCTCGACTAAATCAGCGGCACCATCTGCAAAATCAAAAGCGGCTGGAAAAACGAAGGCAAAGTAATTGCAATTAGAGACGTGCAGGTGACCGAGTGAACAAGACGCGCATTGCTGTGACCTTGTTTATGGCGTTTCTTGGTGAAGTCGCCAATAAGATTGTCCCTCTCGTAAATCTACATCTCATCGCTAGCAGGCTAGGCGTAGATGCTTTCGGATC
>JBEIGW010000262.1:0-4129 GCA_040381655.1 Deltaproteobacteria bacterium | reverse complement strand
GATAGCATCTGTTCTGATGTGTTTTGCGTGAGTACACCAATGGGGAACATGCCGGCTTTCACGGCGGCACGAAGTCCATGGGGACTATCTTCAAACACAATAATCTTTGGGTGATTTAGAACACTGATATTCAGCGATTTTGCGCATTTGAAGAAAACATCTGGCTCTGGCTTAGGATTTAGCACGTCGTCTGATCCAAACAGATGATCTACGTGGATTCCCAGTCGCTCAAGGGTGGTCTTGATGAAGGTCTTTGGCGCATTACTTGCAATTCCAAACGGTATTTCTCGGGCGCTTAAGTCATCAAAAGCTTCCTTAGCGCCCGGAAGAAGTTCAATTTTGAGACGACTTTCTTTCAAAGTTTCGCGCTTTAGATCAGCGAGTTTGTTAGCGGTGGCTGGTTGACCAACTCTTGCCGATAAAATCTCAGCAATCGCCGCTGTTGAGCGTCCAGGTAGTCCTGTCGTGTCGGTGAGGTCTTGGCTGTAAAGTGCTTGAAAGCTAATTTTCCAAGCCTCGATATGTACGCCGAGGCTGTCGACAACCACACCGTCAAAATCAAAAATTACAGCGGATGGGCTTAATCGGAGCACCAAAAAATCCTTATCGAGACCTTGTTGACTACAAAAAGATAGATCGAATGAAGCGTCTTGCATTATCCTAGAGCATGCTGCACTCCATCAGCAACCTCTAGGAGTCGAATCTAACGTGACAACCCGCTTAGTTAGCGCCAAGACTTTAATATTGACGATCATCGTCATGACTGCTGTGAGTTTACCCATCGATCAAATCTTAAAGCTTCAAGCAACCAGGGACTTCCTGATTACCGAAGATCCAACTGATACCACGATCTACCAAGGCCGAAGGCAAGAAATCATGGCTTTGGACGCCAGAATTTTTTGGATAACTCTCACGAAAACCTACGTGCGAAATCACGGGGCATCATGGGGTCTTGGAGCCAATGTCGACAACCGCTGGCGGGTGGCGGGAATGATAGCCTTCAGCTTTGTGGCCACAATGGGTCTATTTTATGCGGCCGTAAGGCTTCGAGAGACCGAGCACCTTTGGCCATCTTTTGGTTTGGCCGGAATCATCGTCGGTTCGTTTGGTAATGTTGTCGACCGATTTCGCCTGGGATATGTCATAGATTTTCTATCTTTGAAAGGTGGTGCTGGTTCAGCGAGCTTTGTCCTGCCGAGTTTTAATGCCGCTGATATCATTATTGTTTTAAGCCTTATTTTATTAATCACCACCATTCACAGGCCGGCGACAGAAAAAGTGCGTGGCAATTAGAGTTCCTTCAGGATTTACTAAGACTCAGAGCTAGCTCCTGCTAGAATGGGAGGGCTTCATAATTATTCAATCAACACAACGAGGCTTTTAGGCCTTATTGGAAGTTTGTCGTCTATGCCGCTGCGTTTTTCCATAACTTTCGCAACGATGATTGGCCTGTGGTACCTGCCTTATGCGGCAGAGGCTCGTTATTTGGAAGTTGTCAGATCGGTGGCCGAGAATGGACAAGCGCGGCAGTCAAAAACGACCGAGTCCCTTATTGGCAGTGATGGTAAAGCAATCTCGGATCAAGATGAGCGCGCGGTGTTTTTGTTTTCGCGAGGATTGTCCCTATTTGATTCAAGCCCAGAGGAGGCCAGGACAAATTTCGAAAGTGCTCAAAAGCTTTTGTCATCTAACAATCCTTTGTATGGCCTGGTGTCGGTCTACCACGGGCGAGCAGTGTTAAATAAGAAAAATGCAAGGGCTGTGCTGGCGAAACTAAACGCCATGACAAAAAATAATATAAACAGGTCACCACACTGGCGTCCCGAGAAGTTCGCTCTGATGATCGAGATCATTATGGTCCTTGAACAAGATCGAATGCTTGTCAAAACCTGGAGTGACATGTGCGCGCGAGTTAAGCCCGCCATGCGAGACCAGCGTTTAACGCAAAAAGTCACCGCCTACCTGGAACGTCGACCAATCGCCTCTCGGCCGGATTTGTGGCCGCTAGTCGAGGCTATGGCGGGCGAGTATCCGCATTCAGAGGGAGGCCGATGGGCCTTCCAAAAGCTGCAGAAGCTGGCCGATCTAAAGACCAGGCCATATGTTTATAGCATCGCGCTCATCAATCGCTTGTCTTCCAATACAAACCTGGATGAGGGACTTAAGCATTTTTTGATTGAACTAACTAAAGGTCCAGTTCGTCATCTCTCCGGCAAGGTGGAAACGATGGAAGACTTTGACCGTATGACCTACCTCTTTCAAAACCGGTTCTGGAATGAGTCGCGACGTCTTGTTGAAACCCATGTGGATGAGCTGAAGTTTAGACAAAATCAAAGCGGACGGATTCAATATGCCAAGGCCCTTAATCTCCTCGCTCAGATTCAGTCGCGCCAAGGTGATTTTGAACAATCCGCTAGGACGTGGAGCATTTACATCGCGTCGTTTCAGGATGTTGTAGACACCAGGGTTGCGGTTGAAGGCCTTGCCGACAATCTTGCGAGACTTCGACTGCATCGTGAAGCGGCCAAGATTTACGAATCCTTAGCCAAGTCCGCGAGCGTAGATCCGGTCATTCGATGGCATCACTTCTGGAATCTCTATCTTGCCCAAGAGTACGCATCCGCGTTGGCCTTACTTGAACGCGGTAATTATGTTCCCCATCGAGATCGTGGCATTGAGGGTGGTCTTGATTATTGGCGAGCTAGAATACTTGAAAAGCAGGGCAAGCGGACTGAGGCGCTTGAAATCTACAAGAAAATTTTGTCCCAAACTGGTGACGGATTTTACTCGGCAATTATTCAAGCTCGGCACCCTCGTCTTCTTGAGTCGGTCAGAGGAAGTATCGATTCGAGTATGACGTTATCGAAAGCGCCTTTTGACAAAAGCCACACCCTCGCCGTAAATGTCAGTGACAATGCCGTTAGTGATCTGAGTGCATCTCAAGTTGGCGACGGTCTCAGCGGAATTCCAAACAACGTAACGCCAGGTTCCGGTGAAAGTCGCTCGGCCTATCAGTCATACATGAAGACGGCAGCCGCATTAGGTAAATGGGGCCGAAAACAGCTGGGCCGAAGGCTTCTTCGTTTGGTTCCGACCGCGGAGAAGAAAGGTGGCGCAGGGGTTTGGGTTGAATCTTTCCGCTTGGCCGTCGATCTGAAAGACTACTCTTATGGATTTAAAGCTCCCCAGATGATTGATTCACCGCTACGTCGTATTCCCAGCTCACTGGCAGATCTTGAAGTGCATATGCTGCGTTTTAATCCTGATTGGAAGCTTATGTATCCCTATGCATATAGAGAGATTATCGAGCCAGTCTCAAAGGCTACGGATGTTGATCCATTCTTACTTTTGTCGTTGATGCGAGCTGAGAGTGTTTATGACGAGGATGCTCAAAGTCATGTGGGTGCTCAGGGGCTCATGCAGATTATGCCGTTTACGGCTGTTCGATTGGCTAGAGTGATGAAAGACTCTGATTTTGAGTTAAGTGAACTTCGACAACCAGAAATTAATATCAGCTATGCCGCCTTTTATGTTCGAATGCTCGCTGACTACTACAAGGGCAACACCATCCTAGCGGTTGCTGCGTATAACGGTGGTCCCGCATCCGTGGACCGGTGGCTATCTAATTACGGTGATCTTGACATGGATGAGCTCGTTGAGAGCATGACCTTTCGCGAGACGAGGCGTTATGTGAAGTCGGTCTTTAGAAATTTAGGTTATTATAAGTTTATCTGGCAGCAAAGTCGTGCACTTGCTTATCTCCCCAAAGTCCCTTCCGAGACGGCTGGCGGCGAGATTTTTTAAAGTAAGCGCGCTGACTTTAGCGTCAAAATTTTGACACGCCTCTGCCAAGCAGTTGGCGGACTTTTCACCACCAGTTTTGCGCTGATATTCTATTAATGTAGGGTGTGGATTACTTGCACCGTATTGGTATGGAGCATTTTATGGCAGACCAATGGCTATCGATTGTCGAATACGCACGGGAAACCGGTATTTCAGATATGACTATTCGGCGGCGTATTCGTACGGGCAGAATCTCTGCGGAGCTTCGTGATGGAAAATACTTCATCCCGGTTACAGTCGATCAAGGTAGCGGACAGATTTCTGTAGTTAAGTCGGGCGCGCGAAG
>JBEIGW010000261.1:0-4207 GCA_040381655.1 Deltaproteobacteria bacterium | reverse complement strand
CAGTGGAAATAATTTTAAAGAGATCTAGCAAGACCAAGGAACAGTATGCTCTTGTTCGAGCGTTTGGATTTGTTTATGGCGATATTCTTTTAAACAGGGTTATTCCAATAGACATGACTGCGCCGGTGAAAATTTCTGATGGACCCCAGGGTGATCTCAAAGATTATAAGTCGCATATGGCCTCAGTATTTATTGGGGAGCTCAAGCGATCTGTTCCTGAAAAAAATCTTACCGAGCTTCAATCCACTCTGGGCAACCTTGGCATACCTAGCTCCGTCATTACAGAGGACAACTTTCAAAAGCGCTGGCAAATATTCTCATCCCTACCTGAAAGTGTTAAAAATAATTTCGCTTCTAGAGTTTTTGCCGAGGCGTTTCATAGCCAGTTTTGTTCGATAAAAACTGCTGAGAGAGCTTGCTCCAAATACCCTGGGACTATGGAGTCATTTAGGCCATATGCCCAAGATCTAACCTCAGAAACGAAGGAAGGATTTCATCGGTGTTCTGAAGCAAATAAGAACGCAGCGTCAGCATCTCGAATTGAATGGAATCAATTGAATCGCGCCGCGATCGCAGAACGAAAATCAAAAGGTTTGGATACTGGAGCCTACGTAAACGCACGTATTGCAGAAACAGTCAGGGCTAAAACTGGCCGTCAAAACCGAGAGCAAATCGACAGCGAATTTAGCCTCGGTGGAGACATTCTGCAGCAACTTCTTGGGCTCATCACCGGAGGCATTTCAGGTGGAGGTGACGGCGGCGGCCTCGGGGGTCTTTTAAGCCAACTGTTGGGTAGCCTAGGCGGTGGTGGTGGAAGTGGTGGTGGTCTTGGCGACATTCTCGGTAGTCTTGGGTTAGGCGACTTATTCGGTGGTAGTATGAACAATATTGGCGGCGCAGATAATTCGCTACTGCAACCTGATACCAAACCTACTCCGCAAAATTCAGGCGGTTCGGGTTCGAGTCAATTGTCTGGAGTTGGTGCTGCACCGCTTCCAGATTCATCAGGGGGCGGCGTCGCAAGCGCAGAAGAGCAAGCTGGTATGGATGCGACAAATCGATATCGACAAAGTAAGGGAAAGTCCGTACTACAGGTCGATCCCCAAATGGTTCAAGATTGCCGAAAGCAAGCACAGATGCAGGCGCAGAAAGGCGGCCTCACCCACTGGCTTTATCCGGCCGGAGTTGCCCGGGCCGAAAACATCGCCTACGGCTCAAAATCAGGTGAATATACGGTGATGCAGCAGTGGGTCAAATCCCCAGGTCACCACGCAAATATAATGTCCAATCACCGCTTTATTGGTATTGGCAACGTCGGCAACCAGTGGTGCCAGCGCTTTCGTTGATCTACTCGCAAACAATCTCAATATTTGCACAGTAAATATTGTCATCCCAGCGACCGACCATGACTTCATCTCTGAAGCATCGATCTCCTACCGTGAATCTTGCCGGTCCAACTTTTGCGGAGCACTTAAGCGCTGCGTTCGCCAAACTAGACTGCGACGCGTGATCTCTTGCAAAACCAGGCTGGAGACATAAAAATGCGATCCCAGCACCCATGGCCATCCAAAATAAATTTGTCGCTCTTGCCTTCATGGCTTACCCTCCGATAACTTGATGCGTTTAGATCCACTTTTTGATCGTTACCAAAATATTGCATATCGTCAAGTATTTGGCGGATTAGCTCCAAAAGCACCTCCTCGATATACTAAAAAGACGGCTTAGACCACTTTGTCATTGATTTAGGGAGCTACCGCTATGCACGTTCTTTTCACTGTTCTATTGATGATTCTTTCCGGCCTCCAAGGCTGTAAGGCACGTAGTGACTCGGCAGCAAATTTGGCTTCAACTGGAGGCAAAGGGGCCACATGTAACTACAGCATTTATCCACCAAAAGCCTGCGCGGAAGGTCTAAATTGTGTAACCCAGCCTGGTCTCTATGGAGGGGATGGCACTTGCCAGCCAGCCGGCGGTGATGTGGGCGCCGAATGTAATTACTCCGTCTTTCCCCACAAAGAATGCCAAGAGGGTCTGACCTGTGTAACACCACCAGGAGTCTTCGGAGCGTCAGGTAAATGTCAAGACACAGGCGCAAAAGAGGGCGGCGTGTGTAACTATAGCATCCACCCTGCCAAAGCTTGTCAGCGCGGACTTGAATGCGCGACACCGCCCGGTGTTTTCGGTGCTGATGGCCGATGTAAAAAACCGAGTGCCCCGGCAAATAACCCATCAGCGGCAGGGGATATCGGCGCGGAGTGTAATTACAGCATTTATCCGCCAAAGGCCTGTAAAGATGGTCTCGAGTGCGCCACACCACCTGGCATTTACGGTGCCTCTGGTAAATGTCAACGTTCGTCCTCAGGCGGTGATGTTGGCTCGGAATGCAACTACAGTGTCTATCCCCAAAAAACATGTAAAAATGGACTTGTCTGTCAAACTCCAAAAGGGTTGTTTGGAGCATCCGGAAAGTGCGCTAGAAACTAAGTCCCAATACGGACCAACCAACGACATAACGAAGAGACCATCGCTGTGTCTCTTCGTTTTTTTTCAACGAAACGATTATCGCGGTGATAAATGAGAAAAATCCACACAATCCTCGGTTTTATCTTAGCTTTGAACTCAAGCTGCGTGACGTCACCCCGAAGAGTGCGAATACCGCAAGCCCCAGCCCAGCTGGATGCCATTCGATCAAGCGATTTGGTGATCACACCACTCATTGATCTGCGAAATCTAAAGAATGTGCCTCTAGACGGTACGACTCCGCCTACTTTCTCGGACCAGCAGCGATACTTCTATGCAAACTCACTGCGAGAGGCCATCTTGAATAAACGTCAAGACGTCAGACCCCACAGCTCAGGTCCAGCTTTTGACTGGGTCGCAAGAATTGAAAAACTCAGGGACCTGGCCTTGAAAGCCAATAGTAAAACACCCTTCCCTAACGAGGATGTTACCTTGATCAAAAGTGGGCTTACCGGATACCGTTTTGTAGTTTTCTTCACATTCCTCGAAGATCAGGTCAGTTATGATGCCCAAAAACAGCCGAGAGAGAGCTCCCAAGGATTAGTTAATGATCACACGTATCAAGTCAGTCGAAAGATCGGCCTAAGCATGGCCATCTGGGACTCACTCAAGAACGAGACAATATTTACGTCATCGGTCTCTCCGATCGGCTCAAGCAAACGTTCAGTCAGTGTAAGGTCTGGCACCCGTCCGAAAAGGGGTACTCCAGTCCTAGATGATTACAAGACTGCAGAAGACCCTGACAAATTGGACCGCTCACCAACGATGAATCTCGACCAAGAGCTGAAGCTTCATAAAGTTAGATTTCCCGATGTTCCAGCACGAGAGCCTCTGCTAATAGCAGAGCTTCCAAAGTTATTCGATGGGTCGGTTAACGATATGCGCGCGCCACAGGTTGCTCCAGTGACCCAAAACAATGTCAACTCGACAACCGTAGATAGTCTACCTAAAGAAAATACTCGCACCGAGCTCACCCTAAAGAGCACGATTATGGGCATACTACCTCTGCCAACTATTTTTATTGGCGTAGCAACCCTAAAACACCGTTTTTTAAGGCTGGGTGGCGGCGTTGAATTCACTCCAAAAGGGACTCTCATTGATCACAATTTAACAATTTATGAGGTATGGAATGGCTGTCTCTGTCTTTCTGCTGATATTGAATGGGAGTTAGGACAAAAAAACAGAATTCAAACTGGTAGTTACTTTGGAGCTGGAGTTTTCTCATATAGCGAATCAGACATCATGCCCCGCATCGATGGCACAAAGCCAAAAAATCAAGGTGACGGTTATCTTTATCGGGCGACTCGGGTGCGCTATCTGCGCGGCGATCGAAACGGCGCGCAATTCGGGTTAGGCGCCTACCAACACTTCTATTATACCCTCACTCGTCCAGAGCTGGTTGCCAATCACCCTGCCAAATGGGGCATCGAGCTCACGTTAGCAGTGGCCAGTGGCGGAAGCTAATTACCCTAACAGAGCATTTGAAACCAGCACTTGCAGTCGCTCTATTGGCGTCGATTTGGGTGCATAGGCGAAAAAGCCTAACGCTACACACAAATCTGCGGCGAGTTTATTAGACGACGTGAGAATGGTTTTCGCTTTTCGATGGGAACCAATCTTACGGAATTCGTTGTAAAAACGAATGCCATTCATGACCGGCATATCAATATCTAACAGAACAAGATCT
>JBEIGW010000260.1:0-4213 GCA_040381655.1 Deltaproteobacteria bacterium | reverse complement strand
GGTGGCTCTGGCGGAATGAGATCCTATGTCACTGAGGGTGGATTTGTCGGCGCCAGATTTCCAAATTTATACTTCGTAGATCCAGAGAAACCGCTTGTGGTTTTGAGCAAAAATATTGGCGCCATGTCGCGGGTGTGCGTCGTGTCCTATATGAAGGACGGTAAGCGTTTTATTATTGCAGGCTGGGGTAGTGGTGAATACATTGAATACCCAATGGATGACAAACCACCATACGCTCCACTGTGGAATGGTGCTCCAAGTAGACGTGGTAAGATCAATATGATAGGCACCTGGGGTTACAGTTGCTTCATCGACCAGCAGCAGAAAATATTTTACTCCCAAATGTCTACCATGGCAGGTCTCGATCTTAAGACCTATCAGGCTGCTAATATAAACACGACAGCACCCAACGCGTCTTTTAGGTCAACGACTCCAGGAGTTTCGGCTTATTCCATGGGTACGGTTAAGACCTCCTACGCAATGTCAGGAGATTCGTACGGTAACGTCTATAATGGAACGGGATATACGTCGGCTTATGACAAATCGTCAGACTCTGTATGGTTCAGTAGTGGTAATCAAATCGTAGTGATAGACAGAAAGTGTTTGACGATTGAAAGAAGCTGTACCAATTTTACGAGCTACACGCCAATAGTCGGCTCAGGAGTTGGTCCTATGAGTCCTCTTCGTGACGGCAGGATCGTTGGACTGGTTCGGCATACGGGTGATATTTATTTGATGCGACTAAAAGATAAGACAAATCTGAAGAGTGGTATAGAAGCGGTCAGAATTGGAAATGCCGGCGGTGATCCCTATATGTATACAGACTTTACTGGGGCGACGTTATACATCAATCAATCAGAGCAAACATTTAAACCCACGGAAATGGCTAAGTACGACTCAAAAAAGGCGATAAAAGCCGCCGTGTTTAAATGGATACCAACCACGGCCACATCGTCCGGAGCTCTGAGTGTGCCATGGAAAAGCTTAAAGCTTGAGGCGCGTTGCTATACAAACGCGCAAAGTAAGCCTGCTTACGAAGATGTGGGCACGGTTTTCTCATCTGATCAAGGTACGCCCCTTGCAGTTGGGAGCTGTAGAGAAGGCAAATATGAGTTTGTTGATGTCAAATTAACTCAACTGAATAATGAGTCGACCATGCTTGGAATTGAGTCCATCTCCGTGGGCTTCAAGCAATAATTAAGCATCTTGGTTGCTCACACAAGTCTTTGACCTCGAGCAAACACGGCTCGAGGTTTTGTGCGCCCAAGGTCTGCTACGAATTCCTCGCATGAGCTGACTGGCATAATGAGTAAATCAGCATCGCGACCGATGGTCAGAGCCCCTTTTCGACTCTCACGCCTAAGAGATCTTGCGGCCACCCAAGTGACGGCAGCAACGGCTTCAGCCATGGTCAATTTGCAGTGTAGGGCACCGACCGTCATGACTAACCTCAGGTTGTCGACCGGGCAACTTCCCGGGTTAAAGTCCGTCGCCAGAGCAACTGGACACCCTGCCGACTTAAACGGCCGACTATCCGTGTAAGGTATGGATGTATAAAGCGAGGTCCCCGGAAGTAGTATGGCAACGACACCGGCCTCTGCCATGGCCTTCATCCCCTCTTGGTCAGTATGTTGAAGATGGTCTGCGCTTAGAGCCCCAAATTCGGCCGCACATTTTGCAGCTCCGGCATTCGAAAATTCGTCTGCATGCAGACGAATGGAGAGGCCGAGTTTCTTTGCGGTTTTAAAATAACGATCACAGTCAGCTGTGGAAAAGTAGCCATCCTCGATGAACGCATCGACTGCATCTGCAAGCTGTTCTGCCTTTACAGTCGGTAATAGTTTTTCCGCACAGAGATCGGCCCAAGCTTTTGCTGAAGCCTGATGCTCTGGAACGGCATGAAGAGCGAGACAGGTCGCGACGATTGTTTGAGCTGATTGGTCGGCTACTTTTTTGATGATTCTAAGGTGTCGAAGTTCTTCTTCGATAGAAAGCCCGTATCCAGATTTCATTTCAATGGTCGTCACACCATGTTCAGCAGATGTTTTCATCCGCTGTCGAAGTAGCTGCGCTAATTGGTCATCACTTGCCGCGGCAGTTTTTTTTACACTCGCTTGGATTCCTCCACCGCGTTTTGCAATATCTTGGTAGGTAGCCCCTTGAAGCCGCATGCAAAACTCGCTTGCTCGAATACCAGCAAAAACTGGATGGGTATGCGCATCAATCAGTCCCGGCAAAGCAATGCAGTCGGAGAAGTCCAGAGATTCAAATTTGGAATATTTTGGGTCAACGGCCCCTTGACCGATATCAACGATCGTTTCACCATCAAAGGCCATCCAAGCATTTTCAACAAGTCCCAGATCACTTGGCTTAATCGAGGTGAACGTCCCGGCGTCCGCAAGTGGTTTGAGGGTGACGGCCTGTTTGAGATTTTTAATGAGAATTTGTTTTGATTGCATCGTGTCGACCCAATTTGACTAGTGGTCATCGCCCGAGAATTTTATGCTCCAGATAGTGCCGCTGGGTGAATCACGGAGTTCAATACCTTTTGCTGCGAGTCGATCCCGTACGGCGTCACTACTCGCAAAATCTTTCGCCGTGCGCGCCTCTTTGCGCTCTAAAATAGCGGTATTGATTTCGGCTTCTGTAATTCCAAGGCTTGGTAGGAGTTTTGTTTTGAGGCTGTATATCTCTTCGGACGGGGACGTTTTAAACAACCCTAGAACGCTTCCGACCTGTCGGACAGCCCCCATGATGCGAGCGACGTCAGTTTGCTTTTGAGGCGTTTTTTTACCCGCCATGATTTCACGCGCCCGTTTAAAAGCGAGATTGATTGAGCTGATGGCGGACACGGTGTTCATGTCATCTGACATCGCAGCGTTAAAGTTTTGAATCAAGTCAGCGTCTGCATCTGTGGTTAGCGCTCCACAGTATTCCTCCATAGCCGACAAACCTTCGTAATAATACAAAAGACGCTTCATGCAGGTCTGGAAAAATCCTTGAGAGAAGTCGATATTTGACGAGTAGTGGTTCATTAAAAAACCAAGTCGTAAAACCTCGGCAGGCCAGTCGTTAAGAAACTTCTGAATGCTGATGTGATTGCCCAGACTCTTTGACATTTTTTGGTGATCAATTGTAAGTAAGCCCGAATGAACCCATATGGAAGCATAGGGTGAATTATTAGCCGCTTCTGATTGGGCGATTTCATTTTCGTGGTGAGGAAATATGAGGTCCCGTCCACCGCCGTGAATTTCAAACGATTTCCCAAGGTGTTTACATGACATGGCGGAGCACTCAATGTGCCATCCCGGTCGGCCCACGCCCCATGGACTTGGCCAGGAAGCCTCGGGCGTTGAATCATTCTTCCACAGAGCAAAATCGAGCTCGTCTTCTTTGTCTCCTGTAACGATGTCTCTTGTTCCAGAGCGTAGCTCATCGGGTTTTCGGTTAGATAGCTTACCGTAATCAGACTTTTTGCGGACGCGGTAGTAAACATCGCCAGACTTAGTTGGGTATGCGAAGCCCTGAGATACCAATGTTTCAATCATGGAAATAATTTCTGGTATATTTTCGGAGACTTTAGGCTCAAAGTCAGCAGGTTTAACCCCGATCGCTGCCATATCACGTTTGGTGTTTTCAATCATGTCAGCAGCTAATTTAGCTGGACCGATTCCTCGCTCCTTTGCGCGGTTAATAATCTTATCGTCTACATCAGTATAGTTGCGTACATAAGTGACGTTGTAGCCGCAATAAGTTAAATAAGCGCGCATGATGTCGAAGTAGATTGCTTGCATTGCGTGGCCGATATGGCAATCGTCATAAACGGTGACGCCGCAAGCATAAATTCCAACATGGTTGGAGCCTGCCTTGAGCAGTACCAAAGGCTCTTTGCGTCCGGTGAGTGAGTTTGTAAAAACTATCTTCTGCATCGTTCGTGCGTGTTTACTATGAGTCAGCATGAGTCAAGGGTTACGGGCATGTTTTGGTCATAAAACCACCTTCAAACCTTAATACGCAACCCCCTGAACGCGCAAGGAAAATCGAATGATTTCAGTGGTTTTGGGTGTTGGTCTTTTTGACAGGTTGTCTAAAGTTTCGACGTAAGCTGCCGATCAAACAGGTATAAGGTGGGCGGCCAGGAGACCTAGCATGGCGGACGATCTAAAAAAAGGGATAAACTTAGAGAACCTCTGGTTCTATTTTGATTCAGTTG
>JBEIGW010000259.1:0-4222 GCA_040381655.1 Deltaproteobacteria bacterium | reverse complement strand
GCCTCTGTGTATGCAGGCGCTATGATGCACTCCAAAAAAATTTCGCTCATAGCGAGTGCCGCACTCTCATCGATCGGTATATTCGAGGCTACTATGCCGCCAAAGGCGCATTTTGGATCGGACATAAGGGCTCTCGTGAAAAGTTCTTTGGCTGACGGCGTTTTATCATTTGGACGGGCAGCAGCAGTTCCGCATGGGTTTGTGTGCTTGATAATGGTGATAGCAGGGGCTGGGTAAAGTTCCGCGACAATCGCCGATGCCGCATCGAGATCAAGGTAGTTATTGTATGAAAGTTCCTTGCCCTGCAGCGTCTCTGCCTCGGCTAGGCCTCCTTGCTCAAACGGGGGTCGGTAAAATCCAGCCGCTTGATGCGGATTTTCGCCGTAGCGGAGGCCCTGGATTTCGGTCAACCGAAGGTCCATTATTTTTGGTAGTTCTCGCGACTGTTTCGTGACGTGATCCGATGAGTCAATTGAGTTGATATAGTCGGCGATCATTTGGTCATAGGCTGCCGTGAGTGAAAATACTTTTCCGGAGAGGATTCTCCGGTAGTCCAAGTTGAGATCGTTTGATTTTATTCGGCTAATGACATCCAAGTAGTCGGATGGGTCGACCACCGGTAGACACGAGCGGTGATTTTTTGCGGCAGCGCGGAGCATGGCAGGCCCACCAATATCGATAAACTCTATGGCATCGTTGAGCGACAGCCTCTTATTCTTGGCTTCCCCGGCAAAATTGTAGAGATTCACGACAACTAAGTCGATCGGCAGCCACCCCATGGAGTCGAGCTGTGTGCGGTGTTCGGGGTTTGATCTGTCTGCAAGAATTCCGCCGTGGATACTCGGATGAAGAGTTTTAACGCGGCCGCCGAGCACTTCAGGACAATCTGTCAGAGTGGAGACTTCGATGACGGCTACTCCGGAATCTCTGAGAATTTTTGCAGTACCGCCTGTTGAAATGATCTCAAAGTTTAGACCTTCAAGGCTACGAGCAAAGTCGATCACCCCCGTTTTGTCTGTCACTGAGATGAGTGCGAGTGGTCGGGTGTTTTTGCTCATATTGGCAGTCCTTTTTAATCCTGAGTGGGACGGAGTTGCTTGAGTGTTTCAAGAAGTTGGCGCTCAGTTCCCACGGGTATCGGTTCGTAGTAGCGACGACCCTTCAGCGCCGTCGGGAGATATGCGAGTTTACGAGCGCCATCGAGGTTGTCATGGGCGTAAGCGTACCCATTTGAATAGCCTTGCTCTTTCATAAACTTGGTCGGCGCATTTCGAAGGTGCATGGGTATTTCCAGTGGTCCCGACTGGCGAACCTCTGACAACGCGGTATTTATGGCGTTATAGGAGCGATTACTTTTTGGAGATGACGCTAAGTACGTCGCACATTGCGATAGCGGAATCCTAGCCTCAGGTAACCCCAGAACTTCAACGGCTCGAAATGTTGATTCAGCGATGAGAAGCGCTGTTGGATTTGCGTTTCCGATATCCTCGCTTGCACTGATAAGTAGTCGCCTTGCAATGAATAGCGGGTCTTCACCACTTTCGATCATTCTAGCTAGGTAGTAAACGGCCGCATCGGGATGGCTTGCACGGATGGATTTGATAAATGCAGAAATCAAGTCATAGTGTTCGTCGCCATTGCGGTCGTAGCGAATAGGTAAGCATGAGCCAAACGTCTCCAAAGTCTCGTCATCGATCACTCTAGAGCCGGTTTTATCTAACTTAGCGCAAGTGGCAAGCGTTCCAAGAAGGTTTAAGCACTGCCGACCGTCTCCCTTAGCAGCATCAGCAATTTTGCAAAGAATATTTTCGTCGACGCTAAACCCTTTCAGTGGAGAGCTATGACAAGTGATGGCTCTCTGCATCATGGATACGAGTGCATGGCGGGCCAGGGGATTTAATCTGAAAGTCAGGCATCGCGACAAGATCGCGTTGTTCACGCTGAAGGACGGATTTTCTGTGGTAGCGCCAATGAATCGCACGATCCCTGATTCGACTCCTGGCAACAAAACATCTTGTTGGTTTTTAGATAGCCTGTGAATTTCGTCCACGAACAGAATGTGAGACTTTTCGCCAGCTATCACACTTTGTTCGGACTCTGAGATGGCGGCGCGAAGATCTTTCACCGTGGCATCGACGGCTGAAAGGTTCGTAACCCGACGAACGCTCAGACGACCTATGATATGAGCTAGGGTCGTCTTGCCGGTTCCCGGAGGGCCCCAAAGAATCAAGGCATGGGCAGCGTCGGCTTCAACGATACGGCGAAGGGGCGCACCGGGCCCCAGCAGATGCTCTTGACCGAATATGCTGTCGAGTTCGACAGGTCGAAGCTGCTCGGCGAGGGGTTTGTGACTAAGAGGTGCTGAGGACGTCATGGGAAATCAGATCTTTCCATTTTTTTGGGGCTTAAGTGACCTGGTTTGAGACGGTCAGAGCCCTAAGAGCTACAGTCAGCTATAGCCATACTTATCAGGGATTTAGCCCCCCTCCAAGGGGCATTTGGTTAAGATTGGGCAAAAATTGCCGAGACGGATCTCACTCAGTGGAACGTTGGGCCTTGCGGCCTCCCATAAGCCTCAGGTTTTAATAAGGATGTGAAACCTATGACTCTATCGATGCGCTATGCTGATTATCTCCATTCTCTCCGCGGCCGTGAAAATGATCCTGTCTCTCTGAAGCTACTTTTAGCTCCCTTCGGAGTTATTGATGCTCCCCCGGGGGAAGATGAATTTTTGTTGATCGGTCACTTTATCGATGCTCTCGGTGAAAGTGACGAAATTGGCGACATGATCGACGCTGCGATTGTCATCGATATAGCAGAAGATCTCGGTGTCTCTCTCAGTGGCGCGAATCGATATCCTGCGGTAGGGTAATCCTTGTGGGTTATTCACCTTGGGAGAACCGTTAAACCTTGTTCATCGTAATTCCTAGATCAGAAGTCACGTTTACGTTCGCCAGAAGTGGTGGCCCGGGTGGGCAAAACGTCAACAAGACTGACAGTAAAGCGATTCTTCGATGGAATATTTTGAAATCCCCTTGGGTACCCCAAGACGTTAGATCGCGTTTTCTGGAGGCTTATTCCTCCCGTCTAACCTCGGACGGCGATGTGGTCATTCATTCTGATGAACATCGCGACCGCCTCGCTAACGAGAGGGCTTGTCTTGAAAAACTCACCAATATGCTTCGAAAAGTGTGGGTCCCCCCTAAGAAACGAATAGCCACAAAACCCAGTCGCTCCGCCCAGCGCAAGCGCGTGGAATCGAAGCGTCTGAGGTCAGACGTTAAAAAGGCGAGGAGATCACCCGTTGACTACTAGCGGAAAATCTTTTTTATTCGGTCCCAAGGGCTGGCGTGGCTTTGTAGTTTTAATTTTTTGGCCACATCTCATGGGCCTAGTTCTTGCTTCAGTACCAAAGGCTGGCCTAGCCCAGGATGGTCAGCTCGCTCCTCCGGCGCTTTCTGTTGAGCAAACCGTGGATGACCCGCTCGTTAGACCTTCGAATCCCTCTGATATTCCTCAGAGCTCGGTGCTTTGGCAGTATCCGCACACTCCCTTCAAAGTTCGATTCGGCTTTTTCGTGGGCGATCATATGGGTGGGCCCATTAGGTTCAATACGCGATTTCCAGAGATAAAATCTGATCCACATCCAGCGAGCTATTTTCACTCCCTGGCATCCGCGGGTGGCGAGATGGAGTACGCGATGACGTCGGGCGGCATACTGGTGGGGGCTATTTTTAGGCGTGATCTTTGGCATAAGGGCATCGTCGGCCGCTCGTGGACGGTTGATGGCGAGGTTTGGCAGGTAGACGACTTTTCCGTGAATTCCACGGCTTTTACTTTCGGTTGGGTTTTTGGGGAGCGCTACCGGGAGGTGCCCTGGTCGGCCGATATTTCTTTGGTCTATGACCGAGGTTCTGCGGACGCTGTTATGATGCGCTCCTCCGGCACAACAGCCATAGCACAGAGTTACATTGAGGCGCTAACGCTGCGTAGCAGATTTCACTTCCATACTCGGGTGTCCACATCTATGAATATAAGTGCCGGCCCTGATATTTATGTACCGATGTGGCAGGATAACGCAGATCGATCCGATGAAGCCCTCCGTGCTTGGTTCTCCGAGAAAGTCCAATTGAAGATCGGCGAGCGGATGATCTCCGTGCCGCTGACCATCACCATGTCGCCCATTCTGGAGAAGCGGGTGGAGGAGGCGGTGAAGAGGTAT
>JBEIGW010000258.1:0-4233 GCA_040381655.1 Deltaproteobacteria bacterium | reverse complement strand
TGATACGGAATCGGATGTGGCCTTATGTAAGGCACATGGATTTACGGCCGTTTTGAGTAAGGGATTTGATTTGGCTCAATTACGTGGACTAATCAATGAAATTTTTGACCAGTAAGAAGGTCACTTCATAATATTTTGAATTTACTGTTTCACAGAGGTGGGTGATCCGCGAAGTTGTTCTTTAGCGCGCGCAAGTTCGGTTTTTGTGGCCGCGATTTTATCTTCCAGGTAGTCAAGCCCACTTTCCCCACTGGCTTTCGCCCGCTCAAGTTCGTTTTCAGCAAGGGTGAGGGCCTCAGTCCAAGAATTAATGGCTAATGATATTTGACCAGCGCGGAGTGCTGCAGATGCCAATTGATCTAGAGCTTGCTCTTTCTGATCTGCGATGAACGTTGCGCGCTGTAGCCAGGGTATCGCGGCTGCTGGATCAGTCGATGACAGCATGCGGCCGTAAACATACTGAATTTCTAAAGAGTCAGGGTATTGCTGAGATTTAAGCTCGAGAAGAGCAAGTCCATCGTCTACCGCGTCAAGCTCCCTGTATAGTAACTCAAGCTCATTTAGTGCTGCGCGGTGTTGGGGGTTCACGTCAAGTATTCGCTCCAAAATCTGCCTGGCTTTTTGCGGGTCTTTCAAGTCAAGCGTGAATACCATAGCCATTTCCATAAGGGCCTGAGTGTCTGTGGGGTCTTGCTCAATTAATTTTTCCAGCATGGCGCTGCCTTCGTTGATGAGGCCGCTGTCAATTAAGGCTTGGGCGTTTTTAATGCTGGGCTGCGATAAGTCGGCGTGCGGTGACATGGCCGTTGTCGGTGTTTCATCGACCGGTGCGCCAGGTGACGCGGGGGTTGCAGCAGGAGGAGCAAAAGCCTGCTTGTTTTTTTGGTCAAGACGGCGAGCGGCCCTGCGGTCAGCGTTGCTGATGCTGGCCACTTGATAATACCAGGTCAGGCCGACAGCCATTACTCCAAGGAGAATAGCGATGCGGCCACGCCGCCGTCCTTTGTTGTCTTTATTTGGTTGCTGATTAACTGCCAAAGTATTGTCCCCAAAGAGTTTGGGTTTTTTGTAAAGCTGCTGCGGGAATCAGCGATCTATCGGTCATGATAGCATATTTTGCGGCGTATAGTATTTCGGATTTTGAACGCTCTGGCATGGATGCAGCTAGTTTTTTTATGATGTTATTGGCAAGGGTCGCATTGGCCCGAACCACCGCAAGCACGGCTTCTACGGAGACATCCTCTTCGGCCTCATTCCAGCAGTCATAGTCGGTGGCTAGTGCCAGCATCCCGTAGCACATCTCAGCCTCCCTAGCCAGTTTAGCCTCTGGTATCGCCGTCATACCGATCACCGCAGGTGATAGCGTTCTTCGGTAAAACTCGCTTTCGGCGCGGGTTGAGAATGCAGGCCCTTCCATACAAACATATGTTCCGCCATCGTGTACCGTAGCATGTTCAGCCAAGGCCGCTTTAAGGATTAGGCCACGCATCTCGTCACAAAAAGGGTCGCCAAACATGACGTGTCCCACGATACCGTCTCCGAAGAACGTACTTTGTCTCTGGCCTCTGGTCCTGTCAAAAAGCTGATCGGGTACCACCATATCGCCTGGGCGAATGGACTCTTTCATAATGCCAACGGCACTAACTGCCAGCATATGCGTGACGCCAAGCTGTTTTAACGCAAATATATTGGCTCGGTAATTGACCTCTGAAGGTGTAAATCGATGACCCTTGCCGTGACGAGGCAGGAAAAATACTGGGCGTCCTGCTATGTTGGCTTCCATAACACAGTCACTTGGTGCACCGTACGGAGTCGTGATGCTATGCTCTCGAACGTATTCGACACCGTCCATTTTATAAACGCCACTACCGCCAATAACGCCCAAAATAACCTTTTTGGCTGGAAGTATTTCGTTTTTATTTTGCATGTTGAGGACCTCGAAATATCGTTTGCAATTCTAAATGAGGAAAAAACGCGGACGCCCATCGATTGGCAATCCGCGTTCTTTAGCTGCCGACTTAGTCGTGCGCGAATTAAACTTTATCTTAGGCGAACCAAGTTGAGTCGACGCATGCCAACATCTTCTATGTACTGATATAGGGGCGCATACTGGCAGTTTCCAACTGGTAGAATCGTCGAGGCCACAGAGACCGACACTGGAAAGTAGCCGAGTGACGCATCTGCATCAAAGCTGAGTGATAAGTTTGGAATGACGCGACCAGGTAGTGCCGGCTGACTGATGATCACTGTCTGGCCAGGGTAAACGACACCTTGTGTGGTACCGGATGGGGTTGTCACATTAGTCGGGATAGCTGCCCGTGCACCATTAGTTAAGCATACATACGCAAACTCTTGGATGGGTGCTGGTGGCGGGGTGGGTGCCGGATTTGACTCTACCTTGAATACGAGTACAGAACAGCCCGCCGATTGAGGACCGTTGATCGAAAGATAAACGCCGTCAACAAGAAGACCTCGTCCGCTGTTTACAGAGAACAGGTTGCCGCCGAGGGATTCAGCCGTCAGATAAGTGCCATTGGTGACTAGACCAACCTCGAATACTTGGCCGGAACAGTAGGTGGGCACATCGACTCTCAAGTATTTGATTTCGCTTGGCGCACCGAGCCGAAGTCCTGCTCGTTCCATGAGACCACCTGGATAAGAAACGGCACCGAGGTAGGTTTCATTTGTGGATGAGATCGTCGTTTCCGCGTTGGCAAGGGTTGCCAAGCCGGTGAAAGACAGGACGGCGGTCAAAATCATCGATATTAATCTAGACGTCATGGTTATGATTCCTTCGCGTACAGAGGTTTTACCGGGGGTGACACCCCAGAAGCCCCGAATGTGCCGAAAGAAGGCGATAAAGTCCAGAAAAATCGGTCTTTTTTCGCGAGATGGCCGACAAGCCAAATCCGGCGAAATTATTGCTCTTTCATGAATTTAGATTGCGTTCGGCCAGGTCAAAATGACGCGAAAAATTAGAGTGCCCCTGGAATTTTGAGGTTTTCCACCTGAGATCCAATAAAAGTCTGAGGCATGGATGGGGTAGGCATTCCGGCTTCTTTCCTGTTTATGCAAGCTTGGATCCCGCCGGCTAAGTCTTTGAATGTTGATGCCTTAGGCAGATGGTCGAGCAAGCAACCGTCCCAGTATGTATATTGGTTTTCGGGGCTACAACCGAAAGATGTTCTATCGCTTCGTGCCGCGGTGAGAATAATGCGATTTGGCTTCTTGAGGTTAGACGAGTCGAGCGTGTAAAGACCTGAATAACATGCCGATATGAAAACCACGGTCGGTCTGCTTCCGCATCCCTTATCTAGAGCAGATCCAAACGCGCTCGGCGATAGGCGGCTACTGCCGACATTGAATCCATCCCTTGACCCGTGGGAGGTCAGAAATACAAGGCAAGCATCGTTTCCATTAACAGCATTTAGGGTAGATACAGATGTAGTGAAGCTCTGAACTGATGCAGCTTGTACCTGCTGATTTTGGTGCTGGGGTTTCAGAGATAGTTGACGGATATTTGCAAAGCTGATCCCGCGGCTTACGAAAAATTCTCGTAGTGCGTTGCGAGCGTTATCGAAGGCAGGAATCCACGCACCTTTATTTCCTTGATCACTTGCCATCAGCACGAGTTTCCAATTCAAGGCGGACGACTGCTGGCTTTGATTGCCGGAGGGTGATGTTGGCCAAAGGTCGGTTTGATCAGCAGCAATTGGGCCTGGGTTAGAGTCACTGGTGGCATCTATACCGATGGGGTTTCCAGGCAAACTAAGCTCCGCTTTGCCATCATTTGTTGGATAGAGTCGAACGAGAACGGTCACCTTTTCTGAGCTTGATTTTGTGATCTCAAGCGACGTGACGGTTTCAGGCGAATCATTGGTAAGATATATTTTTTCAAATCCACTCGTACTGGCGTTAGCTCGACCAAATGAAAGCGAAAGTGCGTAGGAGCACCCTTTTTTTAGTCTGGTGCTAGCTATAGTCTCAGACGTAGAGACGAAGTTCGGAACAAATCGATCGACTGTGGTTCCGACAACATCGGGCACGCAAAGCCTGGGAACGACTTTTAATTGGAGGCTATCAATCTTGCCTGGGCCAAGAAACGGTTTCAAATTTGCAGGCATTGGAATCGTGATAGATGATAGAACACTATTCGTGGCCGGCCTAACGCCTGACTGACCGTCCTCTGAATCGTTCGCGCAACCAGCCAAGTTTAGTATGGCTGCTAGAGAT
>JBEIGW010000257.1:0-4238 GCA_040381655.1 Deltaproteobacteria bacterium | reverse complement strand
TCGTGGGCAGGGTTGGAAGAATATTGTATTCAGTTGGGATCTTGGTACAAAAGATCCTGCCTTTGGCCTCATAGTTAAATGGATATAACGAGCCCTTCCTAAGGGTTAATTCTTGGTTCGATTCCAGGTGGGGCCGCCATTGCAAGCAGTATTCGAACCACTCTGCAAACCGCTCTTCTCCCGATGCCTTCCAGCAGGCGGCGGGACCTCTAACAACATCCCTTCTGCGCGTTTAAGGCTCTTTAAGTCGATTGAAAAGTCTCCCTTCCCCATCCGGTAATGGACGCGGATGCTTGCGGGCAGGATTTCAATTCGTTTGATCAGAGTCGTGACTATGCGAGCTTTTAGGGCGTCGTCGGCGCCATCCAGACCATGCCTGATTTTTTGAAGTAAGCTCTTATAGTCGGCAAATTCCACAGGCGGATTAAGTTCCTGATGACCCGTTAGCTCGTTTAATTCCAATTCAATCTCTGATTTTTGCAGTTCTAGCTTTTTCATCTGCACAAAAATAGGCACTGGCGACATCTCTGGTGGTAGCTTCGTTAAATGCTCTGCGGTGGCCTCAAGCTGCCGTTTGATCAAATCAAGCCGTCCTCGCAGCTTGTTTAACTCCCCGTCGCTAGAATGGGCTTTCTGTGCCTCCTGAGCTGCCATCCACAGGCCTTTGGCAATGCGGCCGTCTTCGAGTAAGTCCATTGCGATTTGCCAGACGGCAGGTTCCACAAGTTTTGCTTGAATGCGTTTAGGATTAGGACAGGTAAATTTGGCGTCGGGATTGAAGGCATTCCTCCGAATGCTCCAGCCGTGCTCGTAGTAAGGTACTTTGCCAGAATTGCCATTGGCAGATTTCCCAAGCATCGAGTCGCCACACTCACCGCAATAGACGAGCCCAGAGAGCAGATATGGATAGCGATTGGCGCGATTACGTTTATCGCGGCGGTAGTTGGCCGCTAAGATCGCTTGCACGCGGTCAAATGTTTCTCGGTCAATAATCGGCTCCCAGATGGCTTTGACGATCTTGGTCTCACCAGCTTCGGAGTATGCCCGGTAGCCCGTGTAGGTCAGATTTTTCAGGACTGCATTAATCCCGCCGCAGGTAAAAAAACTAAGCCTTGGGCAGGCACCCCCTCCGCGGCGCTTAGCAGGGATATTAAACCGCATTTGATTGAGTGTCCGTCCCGCTCCGGCAAGAGTGCCATGCTGAAGCAGGGCATCAAACATCGTGCGCACAATGACGGCCTCGTGCTCTACAATTTGAAGATTCCCGCGCCGGTCAGGATCAGGCCTGTAGCCCAAAGGAATTGATCCGCCATTAGATAGGCCTCGCTTTGCTCGAGCCAAGAGATTGGCTTTCACCCGCTCGGAAATCTGCCGACGCTCAAACTGAGCGATATTGGCGACGGTAAAAAGCACCATTTCACCAGCAGCTGTCGACGTATCAAATTGTTCCCTTAGACTTTGAAACTGGCAGCCGTGACGCTGCATGAGTTCCCAGATCTGACAGAAGTCTTTAAGAGACCGAGACAAGCGACTGATCTCAGTCACCATCACAAAAGTGACCTCTTTTGCAGCGATTGCCGCCAGCAGCTTTTGCAGCTCGCTACGCTTAGTGTCTTTGCCTGACTTTGCGCGGTCGATGTATACATGTGTTACCTCGCCAAAGAGGCCATCCATGTTTTTAAGATCCACATGGGCCCGAAGGCGCTGTTCTTGGCTTTTGATTGAGCCTTCGGGGTTACTGGCCTGTTCTTCGGTAGAGACCCGGATATAAAGCGCGATTCTTTGCGGAGACTGGGATTTCTGATTTAGACGTTTCATTGGTGGAACTCCTTCTTTTTGGGGAGCTCCGGTGACGTGGGAGAGATTTTTTGAGTGCGCTGGGACTTCGCACTAAAATGAGAATAAATGAAGCGTCCCAAATCAGCAAGCTCACGACTAAACAATTCACCTTCGCTGCATGCCACCACCTCTGGCGGCTGCAACATCTTCCAACGGACCATATTCACCTCTGACAATCATGACGCGGATCCTTGTAGCTGGATGCCTTGAAGTGACGAATTTTTAATACCTTGCGCGTGACGTATGGCGAGACCCCATAAAATATGGGGTCATCAAAACTTTAATTTTTTGAAGACGATTTTAGGATTCGAACATTACAGCCAAATTCGACACAAAACCCAGGACCGGCCCAGTGTGACACATGGCTTTTTAATGGCCCAAAGTGAGCAGGTTTTGACGGCAATTTTCGGATTTGGGTGTTGTTGCGAGACTTAGATGGAGTTCATTGGTAGGTACATTTCTATTTTACCTAATGACTGAGAGGTCAGGAAAGTCTTTTTTTGGCCTTGCGCCTGGACCACCCGCCGCGCACCATCTGGCGGCACTTACCACTCGCGGTCGCAGGGGCGCCCTGGCTCGAACCGCAGTAAGTTGAGACTACTCCCGACCCCCGTTATTTCAAATTCCGCATATTGGGCTATTTTTTTAGTCAAGAATCAGGAGATAATGGCACATCAATACTGCTGTCTCTCGGCATTTGATGTACTTTTCTTAAAGAGAATGACCGACAGAGGGAGTCTATAAATGGAAATCATCCGCCAAAAGGAAATTGTGCATAAGAATCCAAGCAAAAATTCGGATTACCCCTATGCATTATCTTCGATTCTGTTTGAGACTAGTCAGTTGTTTGTTTCGAGTGAGCTTGTAAACCCTGGAAAAAAGTCGTCTGCACCTCATTTCCACCGCAACTACGATGAAATAGTATTCGTTGCTAGGGGTGAATTACACGCCTTTGAAGGAGACGAATGCCATGTGCTGTCTATCGGTGACTCCGTCTGCTTCATGGCAAATTCTGAAAAACGCCATTATCTGGAAAACAAATCCGCATCAGACGCCGAGTTTCTATTATTTAGGAAGAACGCTTCGATCGAAGGTGACGTCGTATACTGAATATTGGCACTTCAATAGCGAATTCTCTAAGCGAACTTTGTTTATTATATCTCGGCGAAACAACCGTCATTATATTTCTCGGAGCTTCAAGTGAGATTCCTCCATCCACAAGATTACCAGCCAATCGCCGGGAAGATTTTTGAAGATATCCGTCAGAAGTTTGAAACAATGATCCCGAATGCAAATATCCAGCATGTTGGATCTTCAGCGGTGGATGGCTCCATATCGAAAGGTGATCTTGATATTTTTATAGGAGTACCACGGGATGATCATGCCGAAACGATTCGTGTATTTGAACAGCATGGCTTTAAGATTAAGAAAGGCACATTAAGAACAGAAGAGCTATGTATGCTTGAGGCAGAATGTTATCAGATTGACGTGGCAGTTCAAATTGTGGCATTCGGCTCAAAATTTGAGTTCTTCCTTGAATTTAGAGATAAGTTGCGGGCTGACTCTAAACTAGTTCAGGAATACAACGCCCTGAAGAGGTCTTTTCAAGGCGTCTCCCCTGACAAATACCGTGAGGCAAAATCACAATTTATTGAGAGAGTGCTTTTGATTAAATCCGGACATTAAGTTGCAGAAAGCTATATTTATTGGCCATTCCTTGGTTCTAAAAGTCAAATGGATTGGGTACTTTATCCCTTGGATACGAAATGTGCTGGCCTAAGGCGTCGTATCGCTATTGCTTGTTTGAAATGCAATTTAAATCAAAGATTAATTGGAAAACCTCCTCTGAGGGCGCTGTCCGAATTTTCTCTGAGGCTTCAGATAAAAATTCTAGAAATAAATCTAAAACTTCTTTTTTGGTCTTTTCGTCAGATGTGAAATAAACTGCATAACGAAAGTCATTTTCCTCGGTGGAAGTTGATCGTGTCACGCGCTCAAGTGCTTTTAGCCTCGTGAAGCTTTGAAACGCGGTTTGCAAAATCGATTGACGAGGTAAATGCAGATTGTCCTGGCTGACTAAAAGCGATCCGGTAGAGTCGCGAGTTAGGACCTTGGTTTTTTCAAGAAGTGTCAAAATCCTTGCAAAGTGCTCCTCCGAGAGCGAAAGGCCTTGTCGAATCAAATTCGGCTTTTTAGCAAAACGTGGGACCAGCAAATACATATGAACAACTGGGGCGAATGGTTCGCTGTAATAGTCAGAAAAAAGTTGTTCGTCCGTCAATTGCGGGGTGCCCGCCACGCTTTTTTCTGTTCGGGTGGATTCAGCAATGATTGATCGCAGCTGTTCGGACAAATGTTCCCGCCTCACCCTCGACCCAGAACGCTCAATTCCGTGTTGC
>JBEIGW010000256.1:0-4240 GCA_040381655.1 Deltaproteobacteria bacterium | reverse complement strand
TGGCGTGCGTCGTAGCTATCTCGATATAATCTTGCCGAAAGTGCTCCCCAAAGATTCAGGTGTCACCGTTATTCCTTATTTTCGCGACTACCAGGGCATCTATTTAAAAAAACTAGACGACGGTCAATATAAGCTATCCCTTCTAGCATCGGCCGATGGACTTCGCGCGACGACTCCGGGCAGGCTCAGTCAGGACGAAAGTGGAAAGGGCAATTTTTTTGTCAAAACGTATTTTGGCGCCATCGCTCTGGAGCGTACAAAAAAATTGGAAAACAATTGGACGATGGTCACAACTCCACAGCTTGTTTTTACGGATAATAAGTTTGATATAAGTGATTTAAAGTTCAGAGTTCGCGCGCATACGTTTCGTCTTCCGGTGGAGTTCACGCAAAGAATCAGTAGTGATGAACGTTTGTACGCCGGTTTTGATGGTTCATATGTCCCGTTTAACGTGAACTATTATTTGCCGCTGTTTGATCCTGAGGATCCTTTTTACGATGTAGAAGAAGCGCCTCGAGTGGAGGGTGAGCAGACTGGCGCATCAGTCGAAACGTCTGCATGGCTAGCTCGGGACTACAAGCTAGGAAATGGCGGCATTATCACGCCGGGACTTAGAGCTTTTTACTTCAATCTGACCGATCGGGCGTCGGCGGATCCAAGATTACAATATCGTCAGATGGTTAAAGACGGCCAGACTTTGAAAGCTGCCGTTGGACAGTACTCGACGTTTCCGCGCAACGGAGAACCCGCTAAAAAAATAGGTAATCCGAAATTACACTTTCCCCGGGCGATGCACTATATTCTCGGTCTTGAATCGAAGTGGTCAGAACGTTGGATGACGGACTTGCAGGTCTTCTTCAAGGACGTCCGGCTCGTCATTCGATCTGATCTGGATCCAAATGTGAACTACAATAATAAAGGTCGCCTTCAGAGCTACGGTTTTGAGACCTTTGTGCGGCGCGCCCTTACGGAGCGATGGTTCGGGTGGTTGTCATATACATATTCTCGAACAAGAGAGAGAAATAATGACGACTCCGATTGGTATCCTGGTGCTAATGACCAGACTCATGTGCTCAATCTAACGGGTAGCTACCGGCTGAAGGCAACGTGGGATTTAGGCGGTCGACTTGGCTATCACACCGGCGATACATATACGACAAAACTTGGCGATGCGGTCTATAATGCCAACCTTGACAAGTATCAGCCTCGTGCCGTCAATGCCTTAAATGGAAAGCGTCTGCCAGACTATAATGAGCTATCTCTCTACAGCAGTCACGATATCCTCTTCGACAACTGGAAATCGACAATCCGCTGGGGCATAGAGTACTTCTGGTTCAAGCGCCAGGCATACGGCGTGAATCCGAACTATGATTTCACAAAAGAAGAATTTGTTAGAGGTGTGCCGCCGATTCCTTACCTAGAGTTGCGCGGTGAGATCTAATGGGTTTTGAGAGTCTTGCGCCCAAATGGAGTGAATCAAACTCTGACTATTGGCTGAAATTAGCGCAAAACACTCCTCGCGATCAGCTGGCAGCACTGCTTATTTTGCCTTCAATCGGTGCAAAGCTATCGGATGATGCAGCGATGTTTCTGGCCTACGCGGTGGCTTTAAAAGGTGCTGGTAACGTATCTCCAAACCCCTTGGTGGGAGCTGTATTGCTTGGCTCTGATCGAGACTATTTGGGCTCGGGCGCGCATTTGCGATGGGGCCAGGGGCATGCGGAAGTGCAGGCATTTAAGTCCGTCGAAGGGCAGGACTCACTGCAAGGAGCTTCAATCTACGTTACGCTAGAGCCGTGTTCGCATCATGGGCGTACGCCGCCATGTGCCGATATGATCGTTAAATCTGGAGTAAGTCGTGTGATTTTTGGTGTCCTGGATCCTAATCCCAAGGTCCATGGCGCAGGTGTTGAGCGTATAAGTAGTGCCGGTAAGTTGGTTGAGCAGCTATCCTCGTGGCAGCCATCCTGTGAGTGGCTAGCGCGGGTTTTCTTTCACAATCAAAAACAAAAATCTGTGTTTACGGGTATGAAAGTCGCGAGTACTCCGTCAGGCGTTATGGCTGGTGACAATACCAGTCGTCAGTGGATCACGGGAGAACGGGCGCGGCTCATGGGGCATTTTTTAAGGCTTGAGTATGACGCCATTTGTATTGGTGCAAGAACCGCTGTTTTAGACGACCCAACACTCGATATTCGTCATCCCTATGTCAGTGGACGAATGCCTCTTCGGGTGGTGGTTGATGTTGATGGCATCTTACAGACTGAGAGAAAGCCGTTGAAAATCTTTTCGACGGCGCCTGAAAAAACGCTAGTCGTCATTCCTGAGGGATCTCGCGACAGGTTAGAGAGGGACTATGGGGTCAAAGTTTTACGCCTTCGCCCGAATTCAAAGGGTGTATTTTCTTGGGCTGCGATTAAAAAAAGTTTGTGGGATATGGGGATCAAAAGTCTTCTTCTTGAAGGCGGTGCGTACATCTATCAAACGGCTTTGGACCAGTCGGCAGTTGACGCTCTGCATTGGTTTGTGTCCGGTGAGGAACGACCTCATGGCTTAAAATGGCCTGTAATCGCGGGTGGTTATGATTTTTATAAAAATGGTGGAGGGATCCCCCTGGGAGACGATAGACTCATCGAACTGAGCTTAGCCTCGGGGGGGGCAAAAATTGTCTGATTTAAGACCTACTTTTGAAGATATCTACATGCGCCTTGCCGTGACTTTGGCAGAGCGTTCAACGTGTAAGCGACTCAAGGTCGGAACCGTCATAACAAGCACGGATTTTCGTAAGGTTCTGGCAGTAGGGTACAACGGTAACGCAAGTGGCCTTCACAATGGATGTGATCGAGACGAGGTCGGCAATTGCGGTTGTCTCCATAGTGAAGAAAATGCTGTGATTAACTGTGATAGCCCCCGTAGCACCGAAAAGGTTGTATTTGTGACCCACTTGCCGTGCGCCATGTGCGCTAAACGTTTAATCAATCTCGGCAATGTCCGAAGAGTCTTGTATGCGCACGACTACCGGAGCCGCGACTCGGTTGATTTGTTTGCTCAGGTCGGTATTACAGTCAGCCAGGTTAAGTTATCAAAACCAGATGTGAAAACGTCAGCTCATGTCGAGACCGTGAAATGACTAGCGAGTGCCGCGGGCATGGTCACCAAGGGCACAGTCATTCCCATGGCCATATCAACACTCATGCCAGCTCGATACAAAATATTAAAATAGCTTTTTTTCTAAACCTTACTTTTGCGCTGATCGAATTGGTTGGAGGGTGGTGGACCCATAGTGTTGCCATCCAAGCTGATGCTATTCACGATTTTGGGGATTCACTGGTGCTGCTGTCGGCTTTGACGCTTCAGCATTGGTCGGCGACTTCCGCTAAAGGACGTTTTACATTCGGATTTAAACGTCTTTCACTTTTGTCCGCGCTTGGGTCCAGTATCGTTATTTTCTCAGGATCCGTAGTTATCATTGTCGCAGCGTTTGGTCGCCTCGCCGAACCTCAGATGCCTCACCTCGATGGCATGCTGTGGCTTGCTCTTTTGGGCGTAGCCGTAAACGGCTACGCCGCATGGAGGATTGGGCATGGTCGCACTCAAAATGAGCGCGCGCTGAGTTGGCACATGTTGGAAGATTTACTTGGATGGATAGCCGTTTTGATCGGTAGTATTGTCATGCGATTTTATCACGTCCCCTGGCTTGATCCCGCAATGAGCTTGGTCATCGCGGGCTTTATTATCCTGGGTTCGGCGAGGAACATTTGGGCGAGCTCTCAGTTATTTCTGCAGGCTGCACCCTTGGTTGACTTGGAATCAATTAGGGATGATGTCTTGAGCTCAACTGCTGCAAAATCGATTACAGCCTTGAAGTCTTGGTCACTAGACGGCGTGCATCACGTGGCCTCTCTGCAGGTTGTCATTCCCGATAACTTGGACGCCGAAGCGAGGTCTCTAATTAAGCAGAGAGTCAAAGATGTTTTTGCCAAACGTGGAGAATTCGATGTCACGGTTGAACTTGATGAAAACTGGCCTACTTAATTGTGCCGATCTAGCGAAGTCACTTTACTGATTTATGCATAAGAAACCACGACCACACTATTTCTAAAATTCACGGGAGTGGGTTTTGCCTTAGACAGATGCGTTATGTGCTTTTCAGGCTACCTTCGGAAAAGGAAATATCCGCGCTCGTCCCTGCTGCTTAGCAATAATCGTCTCGTTGTGCCACATGACGTAAAGCATGATG
>JBEIGW010000255.1:0-4258 GCA_040381655.1 Deltaproteobacteria bacterium | reverse complement strand
TGCCGACCAGGCACCATCATTTTTGCCTGCTTTGATGTTTTTGAGCAAAAAGAACATACGAGCTGATTTTGCGCCTTGCGTACGATGTCAGTTATCCAACGGCATTGCCATTGCCGCAACGTCTCCTCAGGTTCTCCGAATTCATCCCGTTGTCTTTCGACGGTAAATGATAGATTTTCGACGCGGGAGACGCTGGCCAAACTTTCCTGCTCTGCGTTGTCCAGGCGCCACCCTATAACTTGACCACCTGACATAAGGCGAAGACTTTTTAGCCCACCATCCTGTGACCAATCAGCTTGCAGTCCATCACTGATTGAAATCGGATTTATTGGATCGTCGAAGTCGAGAGATCTTAAAAATTCATCAAACTCGACCTTTCTCACGTTACTTAACCCCCAAACTTTGGAATAGCCGTGAAAGCCGTCGCCAATTTTCCACAGTAATTTGGTACCAGCGTCCTAAGGTCGACGTTATTAGCCTCACTACCGAGGACAGGATTACTGCTTCCGCCCATCGGGTAAGACCCTAGGGCTTTGGATCCCAATGAGACCAACTCCAAAGAGCCTTGAAGGCTGCTGCAGTTAGCAAAATCGACGCTTGCGAGGTTTGCTGTGCTGAAACAGGCATGGTACAGCGTTCCAGCTGATGTTCCTTGCCCTGACTGTACCTGCACATAAAGGTAATCTTTGCTGCTTTTTGCGTGAACCTGCTGGGCCCCGATTCCGTGGCCACCTGCAGTAAACTCGAGAGTTCCTGCTGTCACGTTTGCCTTGTAGTGAAGAAGTGCAGTGGATCCTGTAAAGTTATCGGTCTTGCCCTGAAACACGACGACCATGTAGCCATCGACAATGCGGTCTAGGTTACTGGTGCCGGAAATTTTCGCCATGGTCATCACACACGAATCACTTCCATCAAGATCTTTCGTCGCACCGTCGACCAGGTACCAATCGTTGTCTTTTTTTTCCAAACATAATTGTCAGACCGGGATTCATCGTCTCCTGGCATTGACCAAATAGCGGAAACGTTGTTTCGCCCGACGTGGCGGGAACAGAAAACGTGCTAGAAACATCAACCGGAGTGCTGCTCAAGCAACTTGGAACTTTTTCCATCTCTGAGACGCGGCGATCATACTCAGCCATGCGGCGGTCTACGGCTTTGACAAGCTCAAGCATGTTGGTAGGGCCCGGAGAGAATAATCGCTCTTTGACCGTATTCATGATTGTTGTTTTCGTAGTGGAATCACCCGGCTCCGTTGGAGCAGCAAGTCCCATGTAGTTTTTGGGTGTTGCACTGACGTTCAAATCTGACGCCAACGCAAACAAGTTCACCGCGCCAGTTCCGGCCGAGTTAACAAGGGTGCTCGGAGTAACGAGGGCAGTGGGAGGATAAACCTGCGGGGCCCCTGTGGACTCTCCGCTTCCTTTGTCTTCTTTCTTGCCACAGCCAGAAACGGCTAATAGGCTTCCTGCGATGATGACGGCACGTCGCACCTGAACTTTAAAAATCATACGTCAAACCTCTAAATAAAATTTGTCCAAAGGCAGCAATCGATGGGACGATTCTACCGTCTTGAAACATCATGGGTCAAATATTTGGTCTAAATTTTAAAAAAGATTAATAAATACTTCACTTTTACTTCAATCGTCTCTCGGCTATCTTTTTGCAGAAGAAGGGATCATCCTTACAATTCTGATAACACAGCTTACACCGCGTTACGTTTCCTGGATTTTCCCGTTGTTTCAAACACGAGGTTGTTTTAGCACATGCGTCTTTGCAAACCCACGATCCTTCAATTTTAGTATTACATCCAGCGTTCCGCATTTCATCGATCACTTGCCGACATCGGTTGTGGACCTGATCATAAGCGTCATCGAAGAACCACCCCATACCCTCCGCTGCGGCGAGAAAACATGCTTTGTGTGGGGGATCAAAAGCTATCTTCTTTGCACATGCATCCACGCCCGCCTTGATACAGGACGTGCATGCTGACGAGTTATTACCAGACAGACAGGATGGACAAGATCCCCATAGATCAGTCACACATTTGATCGCGTCTGGCGTTAACTCATCTTTCGCGCAATCTAAGAGTCGCTCTTTAAATGCTTGGCCTGGGGGTAAACGAGATAACTCGCAGCTACCTCGAACGGGGCGAAAAGAGTCGCATGCATCCGCGTTACCAGCTCGCTCTACATCCGGGCATTGTTTGACACCTTTAAGATCAAAATCTGCCTGCTGATCTTTGGGGAGTTGCTCGCCTTCAAAGCTAGACTGGCCGTCACTACAACTTCCAAGAAATATCGACATCAGAAAGAGTAACCGACAATACATAAGTCCCCCCGTTTATACATCTCTTCGTGGGCTAATCCTGCTCTAGGCATCAATCCCAGTTAAAATAACCAATTATTACAGACGCTTGACTGCCGGGGTTGGGCGGGATTTAGGCCTAGGATTTTTTGAGAGTTTTTGAATTGTCTGATAAACTTCAGAAGTTTTCCAAAGTTTGTCATTAATTTTTCTAAGATTTCATTGCGAAGGAATGCATCATGAAACTATCAAGTCGTCGAAACATTATCATGGTTAGCACCTGTCTGGTCGCTTCTGTGCTCGCCTGGAGTGCGTGCGGTAAGAAAAAAAGTAAAGACTCCGATGAGGAGTCAACTGGCATGACACCAGCCTATCCACTAGGTCTGTCAATTTCAGTGGCTCCACAGAGTAGCTCCACCACTCTCGCTGATGAGACTGAGCGTGAGCGTCCCCTAAAAGAGAAAAAAGAAGAAGCCGAGAACATGCTCAAAGGTCGTGCCGATACCTGTATGCCCAAAGCCATTAGAGTGCAGCGCAGACCAAATAATGATGAGACATGTTATGAGTTTGACCAAGACATGGCCGTAGGCGTCAGACCATCTCCAGATGGAAGAACATTAGGTACATCCAACGGCCTGGCGAAAAAAACTGGTAATACGTCGGAAGCCTGTATGGTCTCATTCGCCCGTGAAGAAGCTAAGCAAGTTTCAGCCATTGTTGACGAAACACTTGGCATGATTCAGATGATGCTTTGTCAGGCCAATAAAGCTGGACAAAGACTTCCTGCCAATGACGGTGACGTCTTGGACTTTAAACCTAATATGGAAGCAGCTGCCGCTGCCGGTGGCAAAACCATGCCACTCACCAAAGCTCAAATGACTAAATCTGGAAGCAACTACGTGAGTGAGGTCACAGCCCAATTTCCGCTTCCTGGCAAGACTGAGCTCGCGACCAGAACTATGAAGCTGACCCACAATCCAAATGGTGATAACGCATCATATAAAGGCGTCCTCAACATCACAATGGATAAGACCTTTGGAAACAAACCTAATTACAACCAAGTCATGTCGATTCAGTACGCCAAAGTCGACAGCAAAGTCGTCTATGAACTACGCATGGCCAACGTGGAAACCGCTTCGATCGGTAATGCTTTTGATACAAACGGTGTCGTAAATTTTGGCCCTGCAACGAACGATAAAATGGAAGCTTATAAGTACGTAGCATTCGACATGAATCCAGATTCCGGAGAGGGCAACATGTCTTACTGGCATAACCCAGGACCTGGCATGGATGAAGCCGCGCGTGGATTTGTCTTTAATATCTCCGCTGACTCAACTGGCCTTTTGAAAGGCTGCGCCTCATCAGGGGCTATCAGGGACACTTCTTTGGTACCAGTAAAAGGAACAAGCATCAGAAAAGCACTACAAAATAATCTAACCATGACACCAAACGGCTTTTTTCATCCGTTTCAGAAGGCTAACACCCCAGGTTACTTTGGATTGACTAAACCTCCGGTGGACGCCGCCGACGATGGTATCGCCCAAATTTGGACTGGCACAAACACCGGAACGGTAGACAATCAAGGCTCCATCATCGCCCGCCAGTGCTTTAAGCAAGCCTCGACTGGCGTTTACGGAATCGATGCTGAGGCTATGGCTCGCGAGGGAACGGCTGGCTACGAGTTGATTGATTTCGGCGGACCTGCCGATCGCAAAGCTCTGTTGCCGACGCCTCCTGACGTGACGAGAGCCAAGCAGTAATCGGGATTACGTTGCAGTGAGAAAACCCGGGGCCAACGTGCCCTGGGTTTTTTTAGCTCTAATGAGAGGTGATTATTTTTTTATCATCATCTTTAAAATTTTTTTAAGTGGTACTCGCGCTAAGATGCCGTAAAATAATGTCTGCCAGTTGGATATTTTTTTGCTGCAATGTCCTAAACTTAAGGGTAAATGAT
>JBEIGW010000254.1:0-4274 GCA_040381655.1 Deltaproteobacteria bacterium | reverse complement strand
GAGCCTATTGTGGGTGCTGCGAATCAAAACGGCTTCGGGAGTATCGCCCAAAATCGTCTTGAAGCGTCAAATGTCAATATCGTTGAAGAGATGGTCAATATGATCACTGGTCAACGAGCCTATGAGATTAACTCGAAGGTCATTACAACGAGTGACCAAATGCTGCAGGCCACGAATCAGATTCGTTAATTAAGGTGACGTGGTGTGATGAGTAGAGCTGTTATTTACATCGTTCTAGCCTTTTTGGCTCAGGCCCTGCTTGGCTTTGCAAGCGGGGCTTTAGCCGTTGATAGTACAGTAGAATTGAAGGTTTCATTGAGGGCTAAGACCTCGATATCCGGATCTCGCATCTACTTGTCTGATTTAGCTCAGTGTTCGGGTGATCTGGCCCGGTGTAAAGAGGTTAGTGGGATCGATATTGGTCAAAGTCCAAGTCCCGGGCGTTCAGCTTTCTATCATAAATCCAACATTGAAGAGATTCTTGCGAAGGAGTGGCCAGGAGTTAAGGTTTTAATAGATGGCAATGACTCAGTTCGTGCAGAGGCGGCAGCTGTTGAAATATCACATGAGGATCTTCGGCAACGGTTTGAAGACAAGCTTTTAAAAGCACTAGCTACGCGTGATGATGTCAGGGTCAGAGTGCTTAGGTTTCAGCCCATTGGACAGGTTTTGGTAAGACCGAGTCAATCAAAGATCGAATTCCCTGAGACCAATCATTTCCCTTTTAACGACCGTAATTGGCTTCTAAGGAATTTGGTGGGTAACCGTCCAGTGCAGTTCAGAGTGTCTAATCAAATGGATACGGACGATAAGTTTACATTTAGTGCCAATGCGGTCATCGCTATTGAAATGCGTCTTCCCGTGCTTAAGCAGCCGGTATCTGCTGGCGAAGCTTTGACGGAAGATAACATAGGCGATGGTTGGGTGCAGATGCGTCGAGGTTATCAGGATTTGGCGTTTTCGCGAGGTCAACTGCTTACGCGGAAAGCGCGCCAGGCTCTTTCATCCGGTGAACCCATACCGGTAAGGTTTTTGGATAGTCCGATGACTATTCTGCGAAATCAGGCGCTAAAGATGGTGATCCGAAGCGGCGGAATTGAGATCTCGACTCGCGCGATTTCGCAGCAGGCGGGTGCAAAGGGACAAACGATCGATGTTGTAAATGCGTCGACTAAGAAAAAGATCAGGGCAAAAATTATCGATGATCAGACCGTCGAAGCTGTTAGTTTTTAGGAGGGGCCTGTGGATATAAATATTCAAAAATGCGGACCCACGAGTTTGGTGACTCCCATTTTATTTGTCGCAATTTTATGCGTTTCTTGTGTGACCGGGACGCCCCATTACATATCGCAACGAGATCCGGCACCGGCACCGGCGAGTGTTCAGGAAATTTCCGCCGTAGAGCCCAAGGAGCAAAAGCCCTTGGATCTGTTCGTAAGACAAAAGGATGTCAAGATCAGACGTAAAGCGCCATCTAATGAGACGGGATCACTCACGGATTTAAATGATCCCCGCGCGTATCTTTTTGGCTTTGAGCGTCCTGTAGAAGTCGGAATGTTTGTGGATGTGAAAATTGCATCGAATCGTTCGGATGGGCAGGCAGCAGGGGCGGAGTCAGGAGCGGCTGAAAAACCAGCTGACCCGAATGCAGCGGGCCCTGGAGCAGCAGGTCAGGATTCCAAGGACGTTGCAGCAGAGGCCTTGCTTAAGGCTTTGCCAAGTCTTGATCCGGCACCACAAAATAAACCGATACTGCTTAAGAGCATAAAAATGCAGGTCCTCGAGCGATTCGAGAATGGCGATGTGCTTGTGATGCATCGCCGACGTAGCATACGCGAGGGCCAAGGTGCTGACGTAACGGTAACGTCACGATTATCTGCAGAGGCTTTGGCGCGTTTGGATAATATCAGCACGTCTGACTTAGCAGACGTAGACTGGCGCGAAAGCTTCAATGGAGAGATTGCAGAGAGGAAAAGTGCAAATTGGGAGGATGAATATAGCCTTCGGTTGAGCGGATTTGACGAGACGAAGAGTAAGGACGCCTTGAGTATTGATGAAAAGCGTGAGCAATTGAAGTCAGCGAGGGATAAGCTTGAGTCAGAAATGAAAGGCTTCGTTGGCGAAAGGTCGAGAATGTCTGCGGAGCGATCGAAGCTGCTTGAAAACAAGGCTAAGGATGATGTGAAAATAACTGAGTTGGAAAAAAAGAATAGTGAGCTTGAAAAAAAGCTCGAAGAGATGAAACCCAAAGAGCCTGTAAAACTGACAGGTGACGGAGCCAAAACAGACGGCAAAAAATCTGACCCGAGCAAGACGGATATAAAATCAAAAGACGCAGCGCCTCCGACTAAGCCCGCAGCAGCAACACCTGCCAAGGTAGACGCGAAAAAAGACACTGCAAAACCAGCAGCCAAGAAACAGGGGTGAGTCATGAACCGTATCAATCGTACCTGGCAACTGGTGTTGGGGATACTCTGTGGTGTACTTGCTGTTGCATCCGCTGCGGCTGGTCAAGAGGTAAGAATAAAGGAGCTTGCGAACGTGCGCGGCGTCCGATCGAATCAGCTTATGGGCATCGGTCTCGTGGTAGGTCTGAATAAAACGGGTGACTCCGTTTCTTCCATCTCAACTAGTAAAGCGGCAGCAGCAATGCTTCAGCGCATGGGATTAAAAGTCACGGACAAGCAAGTCACCGGTGGTAATGCTGCTTTGGTCATGGTCACTGTCGAATTGCCCGCATTTGCCAGAAATGGTGATCGTTTAGATGCAAGGGTATCGACTCTTGGTGATGCCAAAAGTCTTGCCGGTGGTGTGCTGATGAGCACAGCTCTTAAGGCAAACGACGGCCAAGTTTATGGCATGGCCCAAGGCTCTGCGGTTATTGGACAGGCATCGGGATCGGGCGTTCAGGTTCAAACTGTGGCGGTTGCGCCGTCAGCATTCACGGTTGAGAGAGAATTCGCTCCAGTCGTGGATCGAGATGGAGTCATCACGATCAGCCTCAAAAAACCAGATTTCACGACGAATCGACGTGTGGTGGAAGCTATTAATAAACATTTTAAGGGATTCTACGCTTTGTCAAAAGACGTTCATGGCATCGAAATCCAGATACCAGAGCCCTATCAAGGTCGAACGGTCGATTTTATTGCGGAGCTCGAGGCATTACGGGTGATCGTTGATCAGAGGGCAGTCGTCGTCATCAACGAGCGTACAGGCACTGTCGTCATGGGTGGTGACGTTGTTATCTCGCCCGTCACAATTTCTCACGGAGAGTTGAGTATTAGTGTTGGAGGTGATGGTGGAAGTGGTAAAAAGAAGGGTAACTCCCTGATGAATTTCGGTGGTAGTAGCGTTTCTAAACTTGTTGAAGGTATGAATGCTATGGGAATGAAGCCTGTGGATTTAGTTGGGGTTATGCAGGCTTTACAGTCTGCCGGTGCGTTACAGGGCGAGCTACGCTTTATGTGACATGGAGATGGATGTCGGCACATGGATGTCAAAGCAACAGTTTTAAATTCAATTGATCATGCTACTGCGGGTAGGGCAGAGGACGTTGCCACGCGCGCGGGACGCGAAAAAGACATTAAAAAGGTCAAAGAGCTCGCCAAAGACTTTGAGTCAATCTTCCTTGAGCAGATGCTTCGCACAATGCGCTCATCCATACAGAAGTCAGGCCTTGTGGACGGGGGCAATGCAGAGGAAATTTACCGTTCCATGCTCGACTCAGAGTATGCAAAGCTTATGGCTGGCGAAGGTGGAGCTGGCTTGGCCCAAATGATTGAGCGACAATTATTGCAGACAATGGGAGTCAAATCAGAGGCTTCCTCGGATGCAGCTCGGAAAAGCGCTTTGGACACATATCAAAAGACGAGTGCGTCAACGTTGCAGACGGCTCGAAAAGAGGTCACAATAAAGCCATGAGAGCCCATAAATACTGGGGTTTGCATGGTGAATATAGGGGGTACCAGCTATGGCAGTTAAAAACGTCGCATCGACATCAGTGAGCAGTGCTGGTCTCGGCAAAGCGAAGGATGCTGAGACAGCCAAAAAGACAGGTGCTTCCGACATCGGATCCTTAGTCCAGGGCTCCCAAGCGGCGACTTCGGCCAGCGTTGCAGGTCGAGATTTTGGCGTTCAATTGAGCGATAGCGGCAAGAAACGAGCCGAGGAGCAAAAGAAAGCTTTTGAGATAGCAAGGAATACGCCCGATGTCCGTGAGGATAAAGTAGCTGCGATTAAAGCGAAAATTCAGGCTGGGACTTATGAGATCGATT
>JBEIGW010000253.1:0-4277 GCA_040381655.1 Deltaproteobacteria bacterium | reverse complement strand
GGGAACTTTTCCATTGCTCGTCAGGTTAAACAAAGACCGCTCACTCAATCCGAGAAACTGTGCTGCCTCTTTACTATTAAGCCACTCTTTAGTTTTCAAAGAACTTTGGTAATGGCTCCCTTCTGTCACATGTTGCGCAACTGCACAAGTTTGAGATGCCAGTTCAGTCATGGGCATCCTCCTTGTGAGGACTCACTTCAATCACTCGGATTCTGGCACATTTCCCTCGATGGCCCGTGTAATCAATAAGTCCAGCCGCCTTCAGTGATTTAAGTCCACGCGACCATGCAAATCGACTGACCCGCATAGCCGCTCTGAATTTCATATCGACTTTAAACCATTTGTCCCTGCCGCGATTGATCCCTTCTTGAAGTCGAACAAGGATGGCGACCTGAAATGCTTTGCCTGGTTGAGCCGCCGCCCTAGATAGCCAGGAAAGAGTGATGGGGCCTCGAAGAAAATAATCGTCGAGGCGTTTCACCAACTCCACTTTGTTGTGAGTGGTGGACACAGGTAGAAGATGTTCAATTCTAAGTTCTTGGCAGTTGATCAGAGGCTTCATAAACTACCTCTTTCATTAAACGATACACTAGACTGAGGGGGTGGCAGAGGTCGCACCAAGTCTGTTGCTGGAATGCTCACCCGATCTTTGACTACAAGATCACCGATACTCTCCCAAACTGATGTGCCCCGAGGGTCCTCGTATCGTTCGCCGGGCCAAATAACCTTAACGTCTGACCGCAACTCCAATTCTCCCAGAACTTGCTTGGATGCACAGGTCATCGCGTCTTGCATAGCCCAGATGCTTGCATTGATATCGTCCTCATGTGCTTCAATCAGAAAAGCGTCATGAACTGGGGCGCAGATTTGGACCCCGGCTTGGGTCGCGAGAATTGTAGCAATCCTCATCATCTCCGCACCATTAGCTTGCATCGGAAAATTGCGTATCGATCTAGTGTTGATCTCTTGCCGAAGTTTGTGTGCGACCTTTAACTTCCATCCGAAGACGGTCTCGATTTCACCAACCGACATAGCGTGATCAACCACTGCATCGGACCACATCCAAAATATCGGGTATGTTTCGCGATGAAGACGCAGGAGTCTCTCGGCAAATGATTTTGGTTGATTCAATCGATTTGCCAAACTAGCGGCGCCCATTCCATAAAGTACCGCAAGGGTACATTCCTTAAATTGGTTTCGTTCTTGAGGGTGGCTTTCCTTCGTCGCATCTATCGGTACAGCGCCAGCCTGCTTGGCTGCCTCAAGATATGGATCACCACTCTTGTAAGCCGCCAGCATCACTGGATCTCCGGAAAGTGCTGCAGCAATTCCAGGCTCCTGCTGACACCAATCGACGTAGGCCATCGCCATTCCATCTTTTGGTTTTATCAGGCTTCTGAGCCAGGCGGGCTGCCCGAAAATAAACTTAGCTGTGCTCGGTTGATTTCGGGATGTGCCGCTTCGGAATGCCGACAATCCACACCTGCTTCTTCCGTCGCTTCCGACAGCCAAGCTGTTGGCTCTCATTTTTGAAAGCAATGCCCTAGCCTCTCGCAAGAGAGTAATCGGCTCACCATACAGCGTAGCCATCGACTTGAATGTTTCGTCGTCACAGCGCAATGATCCCGACTCATACCTTGGCCATGCTATCTTTCGGAGCTGCACAAACTCTTCGAGCCTTTCTTTTTTAAAAACTCCGCTCTCAAATAACGGGTAAATGGAATTTACGCTTTCGATTAGTCGATCCCGAATTGCGAATCTTTTTTCGTCTAACGTTCTTTTCAACTCGATGTCGATGGGAATGCCCCGACATTCAACCTCCGCAAGAGACTTCATGTAATCTCCACGGAGGTGAAAACGGTGCCAATCAATTTCGGGAAGCATTTTCTGTAAAAGTGCGATCAGCGATCTGACGTCGCTCTCACAGTAATTCAAAATCGCAGCCCTCTCTGCATCCGACCACGACTCACGCGACAAGATTAGTTCTCGAAACGCATCCTTCTGAGCTGAGTCGAGCGCGGGCAATCCAAAGTACGCCAGAGCGCCCAGCAGGCTCTTTCCATGAGGAAGCTCAAGCCCATTTGTGAAACGCCGGAACTCCGCAAACAGATCAAGCAATCGAGCTGGTATTCGCCACCCAAGTGCGTGATGGCATGCCATTTCAGCTGTCGCGTAGTAGCAGACGTATAAAACTTTTTCATCGAGTCGAAACGGACACTCTTTTGAGTTCCCGAGTTCGCTCCCCCAAAGGCGAAGCGTGCGACCAGAGTGTAATTCAGTGGCGACCATGCAGAGTGGGACGGGGTTTTCACCGTCGACCTGTTGAAACTCAAAGTCACACAACCAAACTTCCTCGAATGAATTCAATTTGGTTTTCATATTTCACCTCGAAGTTTGCGAATGACATCATGGCTTGTGCTGTCGATGTATCGATCGTGAAAAGCGAGATTGATAATCTGATCCATTTCGATTTCTGGCCACTTGGGTTCGGGAAGATCAGGAGCGGTCGCTTTAAACACGTCATACCCACCCAGCCCCATATTTGCTGATACTCGCACCCAATTTGTTTCAGCATGTTTTGCGGCGACAAGTACTGACTCTGACCAGCGGTCACTGCGACCATCAGGACCGGGCAGCTTAATCGGCCAAAGAAAGAGAACGCCCTGTCGCGTGATGCTGGTAAGAAGCACCTTTGGGACAACAAGGTTATGTACGAGCTCCCACATCTTAGGATCGACCAAGTATGTTGATGATTGCGGGGAGTTGTCTTCCCGTACTTCCAAAAGATAGGTCTGGAATTTGTACGCAGGGTTCGGATGAACTTGCACGAATACCTGACGTTCTGGCTTTCTGATCGGAACAGTAGTGATTACTTTCTCAGAACTACCGCCTTGATCGAGATAGCTTTGTGAAATTCTCAGCGCTGAAAGATCGATACTTGAGCCAACGGTCGAAATCATTGTGCGCCTCCTTCAACTGGCCTTTTGTTCTCGCGAGATTCCATCCAGCTGCGAATGTCCTCCTCGCGCCAAGCGACGGCACGTTCGCTGAGCTTGAGTCGCTGTGGAAATTGTCGTGCCTGTTCCATTCTGTAGATTGTCGATTGACTAAGGCCGGTCACTGACATGACCTCATCAATTCTTAAAAACTTGTCTTTCACGGTTATGCTCCTTTCTTGAGACGCATAGTTGTTATTGCGTGTGAAGAAAGAGATGGACCGCTTAGAAATTAAGTTGGACGGGATGAGTTCCGAATTTAGTCCCCGAATTTATCCTAAGAAACAGAAAGGGCTGTTGTCTCGCAGGCGCAGCGCTGTAACTAAAGTGCCGTCGCTCAGCTGGGCCTCATCAGCATTTTCAAAATCTGCATTCAGAGCCTCGGCGAGCTTGGTCCACCCTTTTGTGTAGCCGTAGTTCGGCAACTGTCGGTTCTCTGCATGAGAGCCGCTTAAGTGGTCGCGGTAGCAATCTAAAATCGTCAGGTAGTATTCAAGATCCGCTTGCCTTGGCTTCTTTCGCTCACGCTGCGGCACCTTCGAGCGCGCCTTGTGCTTTTTCAATTCTGCATGAACCATCTGATCGATGGTTTCGAGTGAGCCGAACGGGTCGATCGCAAGATAAAGGCGCAAATCACCCGGCCACGGAGCATCGAAAAATGGAGTAACAGGTACAACCTTGCTCAATAAGCGATCGAGAGCTGTCTTTGCCAAAGGCTCATTCGGATCAACAATCTTGCTGAGACACCACCGGCCCATGGCCCGCTGACCGTCCTCTAACAAGACTTTCTTTTTGGCCAAGAGAACTTCCCGCGTTCGCCGGTACTGAAACTTACTCTTCGGTTTCACAGCGGCCAGAGCCGCACTGTGGGATTCCCAAAATTCACGGTACTCAGGGCTCCTTTTCAGAAACTCCCACGCGTAGTGCTTCTTTTGTGAATCGCTCAGAGCCACGGCTGTCCTTACATTGAAAATGCGAACAGACTATCCCAGTCGAAGTTGGGCTGCCGCTGTTTCAAAAGAGTGGCGAACTGCGCCGCCGTTACATACTGGTTGCGGTAGGCCGCGAAGAAATCTCTCAGTACGAGCGTCAAATTCATATTGCCGCCCGATGCAGTCCGAAGAGTCTGATCGATTTGGTCAAATAGACTCGGACCAATTCTGTACCACTCGAAAGAAAACCCTTCACACAGCTCGCGTCGTGATGGTGATGGACAATACTTCGCATCAAAAAGAGTGGAGCGGCCAATATTTGGATCCCAGTGCCCTGACTCTGAACGAT
>JBEIGW010000252.1:0-4308 GCA_040381655.1 Deltaproteobacteria bacterium | reverse complement strand
TCGACTGGGATGGGTTGTACATGCCAGTCCCGATGGCCAGAACCACTGCCAAAATAAGCATGTGGTCATAAACTCCAGTTTTGACGGTTAAAGGAATGGCTCCAATAGATAAAAGCATCAGTAGTAGGCCAGTTCTGCACAGCTTGGTTTCTCCGAAGCGTTTTGTCGGGCGTCCGATAAGCCCGCCTTGTACAATCACTGCCGTAATACCGACAGCGACGAGAAACCAGGCCGTCAACTTGGCAGCCGCGGCGATATGTTCGGGTGTTTCTCGACCTACGCTCGGTAGATAAGCTCTCTCCATAAGAAGTCCGACGATCACCTCAAACATGCTGAATGCAAACGTGCTGAGAAAGCTAATTTGTAAAATCACTCCGACGTTTGGTAGTGTCACAGCTTGGAATAAGGCCTTGGGTGAAAAGGTCCGCTTGTGATGGCCAGAATTTTCCGTGTTCTCTTTTCGTGTCTCGGGTAGAAGTGCATATGCTACAAAAAAGTTGACGGCGGCAAGTGCTGCAGCAACGAGGGCAGGTGCTTGCGGGCTAAGTTGCCCTGCAAAACCTCCGATGGCTGGTCCCAATAGAAATCCCAAACCAAAAGCGGCCCCTATCAGGCCCATGCCTTTGGCCCTGTTTTCTGGTGTTGTCACATCAGCGATGATGGCCTGTGCAGTTCCCAGGTTGGCGTTACCAAATCCAGCCAGAATCCTCGCTGCAAATATCGTAAAAATCGTTGATGAAAGACCAAATATCAGGTGCCCGGCGCAACTTGCGGCCACTGAGATAAGAATAACCGGCCTTCGACCAATTTTATCCGACAAGCGCCCCCAAAACGGGGCAAACAAGAATTGCATGAGAGAGTAGGAGGCCGACAGCAGGGCGATGACCGCCGGACCAGCGCCAAGGCTTTGCACGTAGAAGCTATTGACCGGGATGACGATGCCAAAACCAAGTAGGTCCAAAAATATCGTAAAAAAAGCGATAAGCATCGGACTAGTTTGGGTTTTTTGCTTCATGAAACGGTATTTTCCTGTGGAATATTTTGCACCGGTATGTCAAAAGCTATCACCTTCGGCAAAGGCTTGCAATTGCTGCGCTAGATGGCAGGGTCATCAGTCGCATGGAACCAGAAACTGAGCTAAAAAATGAGCAACCTGATTACAGACAAAGAAATCGCCAAGCGAAGAACGTTTGCCATCATCTCCCACCCCGACGCCGGTAAGACGACGACGACGGAGAAGCTCCTGCTTTACGGCGGAGCCATTCAGATGGCTGGTACCGTAAAAGCAAAGCGGGGCAAGAAATTTGCTACCTCCGACTGGATGGAGCTTGAGAAGCAACGCGGGATCTCCGTCACCAGTTCCGTTATGAACTTTGGCTACGATGGCTGTGAGATCAACCTCATCGACACTCCTGGTCACCAGGACTTCTCAGAAGACACGTACCGAACGCTTACGGCCGTGGACTCGGCCGTCATGCTGATCGACGCAGCAAACGGCGTTGAAAGCCAGACTAAAAAGCTTTTTGAAGTCTGCGCCATGCGAAAGACCCCCATCATTGCATTCATCAATAAAATGGACAGGGAAGGCCGTGAGCCATTTGACCTAATTGATGAGATCGAAAAAGTTTTGGGAATTCAGTGTTATGCAGCTACTTGGCCCATTGGCATGGGACAAAATTTTCGAGGTGTATACGACCGATTCAAAAAAACTCTTCTCGTGTTTGATAAAGGGGCTGATCGTGCGCGGCCTGTAGCCCTCAAAGGCATGGGAGTCGATGATCCTGAACTAGAAAAAGAGATCGGATCAGAGCTTGCCAGCCAATTACGCGATGAAATTGAAATGCTCGAAGGTGCTGGTGAGGTTTTTGATCGAGAGAAGTATCTAAGAGGCGAGCTTTGTCCTGTCTATTTTGGCTCTGCCATGAATAATTTTGGTATACAAACGCTTCTGGAAGCTCTCATTGAGATTGCGCCAAAACCTTTGGCGAGGCCTACGAGGTCAAGGCCCGTAGAGCCCAATGAGTCAAAGTTTTCTGGTTTTATTTTTAAGATTCAGGCCAACATGGACCCCTCACACAGGGACCGAGTTGCTTTTATGCGGATAGTGTCAGGTAAGTTTGAGCGTGGCATGAAGGCCTGGCATGTGCGAATGAAGCGTGAATATAGACTGGCAAGACCCACGCAGTTTATGGCTCAAGATAGATCCTTAGTCGAAGAGGCTTTTGCCGGTGACATTGTCGGTATCCATGATCCCGGAATTTTTAAGATTGGTGACACTCTGACAGAAGGTGAATCTTTGATTTACACGGGCATACCCGTGTTTTCTCCAGAGAACTTCGTTCGAGTGCAGTTAAAAGACCCTCTGAAAAGTAAACAGTTAAATAAAGCTCTCGACCAGCTATCAGAAGAGGGTGCTGTTCAGGTGCTAAGGCCTCTGAATAGTAATGATCTCTGGCTCGGGGTGGTCGGTGTTTTACAGTTTGACGTCGTCAAGTACCGGGTTGAAAATGAATATGGTGTTCGCGTGGATTTCCACCAGCTTCCTTATTCTGTAGCTCGGTGGGTTCACTGTGACGACGAGAAGGTCTTAACGCAGTTTACTCAGGAGCAGAGCCAATTCCTTTGTCGTGATCAACGCGGTGACCTTGTCGTTTTGATGGAGCAAATTTGGCGTATGAAAGTGCTAAATGAGCGCTATCCCAAAGTGACTTATACGGCAACCAGTGAAAACCTGAGTGACTCTGAGATTGTGTCGTGAATCTTGATAGAAGTCCGGCCATGTTCGTTAGTCACGGGGCTCCCATGGAGCTTATCAATAAAGGACCTTGGCAAATAGCAATGGAGTCGGTGGGGCGCGAGATAGCGCCCCGTGCCGTTATTGTGATGTCGGCGCATTACAAGAGCCCTGCAGGATTTGACGTCGGTTATTGCCCGATGTTTGAGACCATCCACGACTTTTCAGGATTTCCGGACGAATTAAATCAATTTAAGTATCCTGCCAAGGGTGATGCGGACTTGGCCCAGCAGTGCGTCGATCTTTTACATGGCGCATCAATTCTCTCCAATAAAGATCAATCTCGCGGCTTGGATCACGGCAGCTATGTCCCACTGTTTCATATGTGGCCCAAGGCCAAGGTGCCGGTTATTCCCGTTGCTATACACTCCAAAGCATCAGCTCACGATATTTTCAGGGTGGGAGAAATCCTGGCCCCTCTGCGCAATGAGGGTGTCATGATTTTAGGAAGTGGCGGAATGGTGCATAATCTTGGAAAGCTGGAATGGGATAAACCTAAACTTTCTGCGCCGCAAGATTGGGCCATCCAGTTTCAGTCCTGGGTTTTAAATTGCCTAAGGTCAAATGATTTTGACGCGCTGTGTGATTTCAAGAACCAAAGTCCCGATGCTAAAGTAGCTCATCCCACATGGGAACACTTTGCGCCCCTTATATTTGTCGCAGGCGCGGCGAGTGCTTGGGGTGAGTCAGTAACAGAACTATACTCTGGATGGACGTACGGCAACCTCAGTATGGAGTCGATTTTTTACGGAAAGATTTTTAGAGATTCCTAAGTTTAAATTTAAAACCTTGGACCGATGTGATGATTAAAAACCCTCTTTATGAACTAGCACCCAAGAAAAACAACGCCGTAATCGGAATGCTTCATCTTCCGCCGTTGCCGGGAGCACCGCTGGCTAAGCTTGATTATGCAAAAATTAAGGATTTCATATTAAAAGATGCCAAAGCTCTAAGGGATGGCGGCGTTGACTGTCTGATGATGGAAAACTTTGGAGACGTCCCGTTTTTTCCCGGCAGGGTGCCCGCACACGTGGTGTCATTTATGACCGCCCTGGCCTGCGATGTTAAGGCGGCTGTGCGACTGCCACTCGGTATCAACGTACTTCGTAATGACGGCATAAGTGCTCTGGCGATCGCTATGGCTTCAGGCGCTGAATTTATCAGAGTCAATGTACTATCAGGCGCTAGAGTGACCGACCAGGGTGTTATCCAAGGTATTGCTCACGATCTGTTGCGCTACCGCGCGGAACTGGGTGCATCAAATATTAAGATTCTTGCGGATGTTGATGTCAAGCACTCGGCTCCTTTGGCGCCGAGGTCTCTTAAGGATGAAGTCGAGGACACAATTAAAAGAGGGCTTGCAGATGCGGTGATCGTTTCTGGTGCTGGCACTGGTAAACCAATTAGTCAGAGCTCGTTATCGGAGGTGATTGCAGCTGCAGGTCAGACGCCGGTTGTCCTCGGAAGTGGGGTTAACGCTGCGAATATTCGCGATTTTAAATCTCAAGCTTGGG
>JBEIGW010000251.1:0-4308 GCA_040381655.1 Deltaproteobacteria bacterium | reverse complement strand
TCTGGCATGACTGCCTCCTTCAACTCATCCAAGTGGCGTCAGACTGCTCCGACCACTTGACTGTAATTTTTTTGCGCTGGCTCCAAAACTCAAGTGAGCTTTCGCCTGTGATGTCGCACACACCAAATTTACTCTCTTTGCTTCCGCCAAATGAAAAAGGCTCACGTGGCACTGGAACGCCAATATTGATACCAATCATGCCGTTGGTCGCCGTCTCAGCTACAAACCTCGCAACTGCTCCACTTGTGGTAAACACGCTTGTCGCGTTCCCGAATGGACTTTTTGCCTCAAGAGCCATAGCTTCCGTCAGATTCTTCACTCGCACGATGGTGACTACTGGTCCGAAAATTTCAGACGTCGCACACTCCATCTCAGGTTTCGCATGATCAATTATAGTAGGGCCAATCCAATTACCACCTTCATAGCCTTTTGGCGGTCGTGCCGTGCGGCCATCAACTAGAATCGGTGCACCCTGCTTCTCTGCGTCAGCAATGGCACTCGTGATTTTGTTTAATGCCACCTTGTCGATGATGGCGCCCATTTGAGAACCGAGCTCGAGTGATCTGGCCGTGTCCGCAATTTTTGAGATTAAATGATCGACTTGACCAACGGCAAGCATGAGACTAGCGGCCATACATCGCTGTCCTGCACAGCCTGTGAAGGAGTCAACGACGCCTCTAACTGTGATTTTCTCATCAGCATCCGGCACCACTAGAAGATGATTCTTAGCTCCGCCTAAGCATAAAGCTCTCTTACCTTGGGACGTCGCTCTCGCATAAAGAGCTTTAGCAATCGGCGTTGATCCAACAAAACCGACTGCTTGTACCGTGGGATGGTCAATCAGAGCCTCCACGGCTTCTTTGCCGCCATTAACCAATTGGAATACACCTTTTGGAAAGCCAGCTTCAGTCATCAGCTCAGCCATGAACTGCGATGTGAGCGGAACTTTTTCCGAGGGCTTTAAAATGAAACAGTTTCCAAGCGTCAATGCGATGGGATACATCCACATAGGCACCATGGCTGGAAAGTTAAACGGCGCAATGCCGACCACAACTCCTAATGGCTCTCTGCGGAACTCGCAGCTGACGCCGCGACTGACATCCATAGCACCGCCCGAGTCCATGTTTTGCAGACTCAAAGCAAATTCACAAACCTCAACGCCTTTTAAAATCCCTGCACGGGCTTCCGCTGTCGTTTTACCTGCCTCTAAAGCCGCAACATTGGCTAGCGTATCAAGCTTTGCTAGCACTAACTCCCGAAACTTGAACAATCGCGCGCAGCGTTCTTTGATGGGCGTGGCTTTCCAGGCCGGAAATGCGACCGATGCCGCGCGCACAGCTACCTCAGCGTCGGCCTGAGTTGACATGGCAACGCGCCCGATTAGTTCCCCCGTCCAGGGTGACGTAACGTCAGAGTATTTAGCAGAGCTGACAAATGCTCCATCAACGAAATTTCTACACTCTCGAACCGTCTTGAGACGTTCTACAAACATAAATTTTACCCGTATTGGGGGGCAACTTTGCCCGCTTTTACTCGAAATTATTGACATTTTGTGTGTTCTTTGGCGAAAATGCAACATATTACTTGCCGCAAAGGTGATTTATGGGCCTTCTAGACGCTGAAAAAGCGCTAAAATGAACCTTCTCAGTGATACCGCAGCCTAGATCAGGAGCCAAAGTCCCATGACAAAACCAATTTTAATCGGCATTGCCGGGGGCTCTGGATCGGGAAAGACGACGATCGCCCGCAAGATCCAAGAACGTTGCCAGGGGTTCTCAACCCTGCTGTTTCAGCTGGACCACTATTACAGAGACCTTGCCCACCTAGACCCTACTGAACGAGATAAGATCAACTTCGATCACCCTGACTCACTTGAGATGGGGCTACTGGAAAAACACGTTAGCCTGCTTGCTAACGGGGATGCGATTGATCGGCCGACGTACGAATTTGCTAGTCACACGCGGAACTCAAAAGTTGTAAGGCTAGAGCCTACCGATGTCGTGATTGTCGACGGCATATTCGCACTCTACTCCCCGCACATCCGAAAACATTTAGACTGCTCCATCTTCGTGGACGTCAGTGATGACGTAAGATTTATTCGCCGCTTACGCCGGGATGTGGACGAGCGCGGACGGACCAATGACGGTGTCATCAAACAATATTTATCAAGTGTGAAGCCCATGCATGATCAATTTGTTGCGCCGACCAAGCACCTAGCCGACCTCGTCGTCCACTGGGACAACTTCAACGAGCGAACGCTCGACATGCTGACAAAGATGATTCTTAGCAAAGCACACGGGCGGGCATAAGCTCAGCTGATCACCTCAGCTGCTTCCACTCTTCTTTGGTAAAGGGCCTTGGATGTGTACTCCAGTCGACATCCCACCCCTCTGGAACACCAACGCCTGGAAGCCGTGTTAGCAAACCTTTACCGTAAACGTTGCGATCAAAAAAAGCCTGCATGTTCTGGCCAAGTGCTTTTTCCATGTGAGCTTGAAAGATCGGAGTCGTGATAGTCTGGCGTTTGAAATGACCAAAAAATTCTTTCAACATATTACGAAGCCCGCCAAATCCTGTACTAGAAAGCATCGCATCAAAATCCGACATCAGTTCTGCGCCGTAGGAGTAAGCATCACGAGTCGTGTAGCGCTTGTAGGGGGAGAAACCTGCAAGAATTCTTGGGGTACCGACTGTACCGTTTCCGCGGGGGTACCCGTTATCACGCCAGCTAGCTATCGCCTCATCAATCCAGCCTGCATTGCCGCTTGCCGGCATGACACCCCGCGCAAACCAACTGTGCGTTGTCTCATGACCCAAAGCACCAAGGGATGTGATGGTAGCGCCGCAGTATTCCATGCCACCACCAGTATCCGTGATGTAGGCCGTAAAAGATGCATGGGCGAAAGCACCGTAGGTACCTTCAAGTTCGGCAAGATATTTCTTTAGATTAGTCATCCCACGAGTCACGTTTGACTGGGACCCGCTATAGACCGTGAGGGGAATTTGCCCGTTCAGACCTTCATAAGACGACCTCTCAACTGCAAAACGCCCTTTAACAGCTAGGTGGAAATAAAATGACGATGCCGTAAAGTAATCCGGGTACTCAATCTGCCAACTGTTAAACCCAAGCTCAGTCACCGATCCATTCACGAAAAGCTCATGGGCGCGGTCAGTCCCAATCACGTCAACGCTTACTGTTTGCTCGTATTGATCATACTCATAGTTGGTCGGGGCGTATTGCTCCCAATATTCACGGTCACTCAGATCACTCATAAAAAATCCGGCTGCGACCGCACCTTCTGAGTAAGAGACATCATCACCCAGTTGATAATCAATCTCCATGACATGCGTCTGGCCAGTTGTAACCTCGACTCCAAGAACTCGAAGCGTCGATTGCCGATCAGGATCTTTCACTAGGAATACGTTTGAAAGCGCCACATCTTGGCCATTTAATACAACCTTATTCGGTTTAGGAATAAGATCAAAAATAGGCAGGCCGTTCTGCGCGACCGTAAAAGTGATGACAGCTCGTCCCGTGGTGCGACCAGACGACGCATCAAAAATAAAGCCGAGATCCACCGACGAAAAATCACCGAACACCGCATGTTTTTCAGCGTAGGTAAACTTGGGGGGTGATTTATCCAGGTCACCAGAAAAACCCAACGAGCACCAAGCAAGACCGGCAATGACCATACAAACGCGAGCGCTGAAGTTCATAAAAAACTCCCGAAATGATGCAGTGATAAACGTTACCTTTCAATAATAAAGCAGTTTAATTTCAAAGTAAAAATTATTCCAAAATCTAATGAGTCATAACGTCCCGCAAAATTTTCCCGTCAAACTGGCGGAGGTGACTCGGAATTTACGACTGGATTAAATATCACACAAATGTCCCGCCAATTTGAGCGCTTGCGCCAGAATTAGCGTTCGACTCACATGATATGATGAAAGCCATATGAATCCCGAAAAATCAAAAACATCGTCAACCTGCTGGTACATGGAGGCTCTCTGCCTTGGTATCACCATAGGCTTTAGCGAAGTGCTACTTGCGATTTATTACGGCAGCCGGGACATGGACTCGGTGGCGCTTGCCGTATTCATTACGGTTCCCGCTGCGCTGGGTGCTATCACGCAGGCCCTGGTCACAAGAAGTCGGCGACTTTTTGGCAATGCAAAATCCCTGGCGATCGTATCGATTGCTGTCCAGGTTGCAGGATTACTGATGATGGCTAATGCTCTGCATACGAACGAGGGCGACCACATCAGAATGTTTATTGGCCAATGTCTTTATTGGATGGGCGGAATGAC
>JBEIGW010000250.1:0-4310 GCA_040381655.1 Deltaproteobacteria bacterium | reverse complement strand
GGTGGCGGTTACTTCAAGATCATCAACCAATCGATTCCGTTCGCCCTAGAAAAGCTTGGCTACTCGAAAAAGCAAGTCGATGACATGATCGGTTACTGTCTTGGCTACGGTACACTCAAAGGCGCCCCTCACATCAATCTGGAGTCTCTGAAGGCTAAAGGCTTCACAGATGAAATTTTGATGACAATCGAAAAAGAGCTCCCTCAAACCTTTGATATCACGTTTGCGTTCAACAAGTTCAGCGTTGGCGAAGACTTCTGTATCAACCAGCTTGGCATGACGAAAGAAGAACTCGATAAAGGAGACTTCAATCTTCTAAGAGCCATCGGTTTTACTAAGGAGCAAATTGACGCCGCAAACGAATATGTCACAGGCAGCATGATGCTTGAAGGAGCACCGCACCTCAAAGAAGAGCACCTTCCAGTCTTCGATTGTGCGAACAAGTGTGGTCGACGCGGTAAGCGCTTTATCTCATCTGATGGTCACATCGTCATGATGGCAGCAGCACAGCCGTTCATCTCTGGAGCGATTTCCAAAACCATCAACCTTCCTTACGAAGCAACCATGACCGACGTCTCGGAAGCCTACCGTAAGAGCTGGGGGCTCATGCTTAAAGCAAACGCTCTCTACCGTGACGGCAGTAAGCTCAGCCAGCCACTCAATGCAACGGCTGCAACGTGGATGGAAGCGGCAGAAACGGCTGAAACTCCAGTCGAGAAAGTGAAGGAAATCACTACCAAAGTGATCACGGAGTATGTGCGTAAACGCCGCTCTCTTCCAAGTCGCAGGGCAGGGTACACCCAGAAAGTCAAGATCGACGGCCACAGCATTTACCTAAGAACCGGTGAATACGAAGACGATCATCTTGGTGAGATCTTCCTCGATATCAACAAAGAGGGAACCCTACTTCGCTCCATGATGAACTGCTTTGCAGTCGCAGTGAGCTTAGGCCTTCAATACGGAGTACCACTGGAAGAGTACGTTGACGTATTCACGTTCTCTCGATTTGAGCCAAATGGCATGGTTCAAGGACACGACAACATCAAGCGCGCGACGTCGATTATCGACTTTATCTTCCGCGACCTCGCTATTGCGTACCTTGGCCGTAACGATCTTGCTCACGTCACACCAGAAGATGTCCAAGGTACGAGACGTTCGACACAAAAGGCAAAAGCTATAGCGACGTCTGTCATCGAAACCGCCAATGAAGATACGGCTACTGTTTTGATGCAACAAAACCAAATCGGTTTTGACGTGTCAGGCGGAGCAAACAAGACGGTGACAACTGTCCAGACTAGTGGCGCTTTTGATGAAACCATCTATGAACGCTACAATGCTCGCGCCGAAGCCAGAGCCAAGGGTTACGAAGGTGACCCCTGTCCTGAGTGTGGCGCTCTGACTCTCGTGCGAAATGGCAGCTGCCTTAAGTGCAACTCGTGTGGAACAACCACCGGCTGCAGCTAAGACATAAAAGTTCAATCTCTCCCCCCGTGGTGATGGTGCTCACTCCAACATGAGCTCATCACTCACCACGGGTTGTTACGCCCCGTCTCTCGTTGGTTCTTGCTCCCCGCTCCCGTCACCTTCCGCTATCTGGTCAAAAGCCTTCTTGAATCCCCAGGGGTTCAAGAAGGCCGCCAGCCAATGATCTGAGATTAACGATCAAAAAATAGAAAAGGAAATCGCAGCATGATGCCAAGTTCAAGCGTTGGGCTAAGGGGCTCATGATTATAGCCCACACTAACGAATGGCATCAGAAAAAAACCAAAGGCGCCCGTGGCCCGTATGCCGTTGTATTTCATTTTGCGAAACTGAACTACAGCTTCGGCCCAATAACTTCCTATGTAAAAAACACCCATCGCTGGGCCTAGATAAAATTCACCATCTTCAAAGTTCGACGCGCCCATGACCGCCCCGTAGCCACCAAAGCCATCAGATCTTCTACCGTTTAGCAGAGCAAGATCAAAGCCAGCTCGTGGTTTTAGTCCGTAGCGCGCCGCGGTGGAGAATCCTCCAAAAAGTACATTAATGTTTTCATTTGAGGATAAGCCCGCCTGAGGCGAGCAAAGGCATGCAACTAAGACACAAGGAATCCAAAAACGTCTCATTATGAAGGCCTCAGAACTTTAATTAGGGCATTTTTTGAGTCGTCACGCAGCCTTGATAGAAGGCTACCTTCATAGGATCTCTAACAGTGACCTCTTTACCAAAAATACTACCTGTGAAATCTGCTTCCATAAAAACAGCAGCCTTAGGCGCAATAATCGTCCCAATAAAATTGCCGCCTTGAATGCGAAACGTCGCTGCCTCAGGCGCCACATAGAGAATGCTCTCCGGCCTGAAAGCACCGTCAATTTGAATAGCAGACATGGATGGGGTTTGTCCTGTGATTACGAGAACCGAGTTCGCCTTCGGTGATACCGCAAATTTAAGGACTTTGCGTTGAGACAAATCTGCAGAGTCCACCTTAAACACATTTAACCGATCACTCGTGCCCTTGAATTCAATCGCATCACGCTCGAGGCGTCCATCAATAGCCTTTGCCGCTCCAAAGTCTTTCGCAAGCGTTGCTAGGGCGCTGTTGATTTTTTTGATCTTGATCGCCTGTTTAGGATCGGGAATAAAGGTTTGGAAGAGCCCGAGGCTGTCCCCTCCAACTTTTTTGATCATAACTGGATGCAACCACTCGTTGACAACATTGGGCTGATTGTAAAGAACTCGGACTGATCCGAAAAGACCGCCCGGCATCAGCTCGGTCAAGATGCCCTTTGGATCACAGGCTGACATCTCCTCGACTTGTTTAATATCAGTGGAAACTCGATCATTGGCCGTACGACATGACGCCAAACTGGCCAAAATTACTGCCGCTAACAAGCTATACGTCTTCATGCAAAAGCCCTCCCTGATCAGATTTTTTCTAAAAACTTCGCTGCCTCACGAATCACTGGCAGCGGTATTTCATGAAAGCCCTTAAATGGAATAAACTCACCCTTTAGCCCAGCGCCCTTGAGCATCCCGTAGAGTCTCTCAGCATGTTTAAATCCAAGTATTGGATCATCTGTGCCGTGACTTTGAATAAATGGAATTTTTCTATGGCGCTCAGCATTTTCACTCCAAACTTGGAAGTTTATGCAGTTCCCACTAAAAAGTAGCATGGCGGCAATATCATCAGGCAGTGTCAGAGTAATTTGGCACGCCATCATGGCACCTTGACTAAATCCACCCAAGATCAAGTCTTCTGACTTTATCCTTAATGTCTTGATGAACGTTTTAAGCCTCGTCTCGGCCTCGACCAGTCCCGGTGGACACACGTCTGCAAAGTCCACAACATCTCCGCGCATGGCGGCCTCTTCAATTTCCGCCATTCTAATCGGAAACCATGCCCGGCCTGACATGTGCGGACCGACGGGAACTTCTTGAATACCGTTTGGGAATATCCAATTGAACTTTTCGGCAGGATCCAAATATGAGTGAAGCGGAGCAAGATCGTTCATATCAGCGCCAAAGCCATGCAAAATGATGGCGGTTTTTTGCGCATTCTCTCGAATCAGGGTCAAACATTCTATGCCGTCGATGACGCTTTTATTTAGGCTCATAGGCTTTTCACCGTGGCATTCTTACTTGTAGCTTTTTGAGTCTTTAGACCATCGCAGCGACTTTTGGCTTCAGAGACGAGTGTCTTGGCGTGTTCGAGCGAGGCTTTCGTGACTTTATCACCAGAAAGAAGGCGGGCAATTTCATCAAGATGCTCGTCCTCAGAGAGCGCCTTGATTGTCGACTCGGTGCGATCCTTACCCTCAACTTTTTGTACAATGTAGTGGCGGTCCGCGTATGCAGCGACCTGCGGCAGATGGCTAATACAAAGAATCTGACAATATCCGGACAACTCGGCAATTTTTTGCCCCACAATATCTGCTACACGCCCTGAGATGCCGGTGTCGATTTCGTCAAAAACCAAAACACACGTCTCTGCACCGGCTACGAGTGCTTTCTTGAGGGCCAGCATGATTCGACTGACTTCGCCGCCGGAGGCGACTTTTGCCAAAGGCAGCATCGCTTCGCCTTTATTGGCGGAGAGGTAAAACTCGGCACGCTCAGAGCCAATTTCCGAAACCGTTGACCACACATCAAGGACATCACTCCAGGTGGCAACAGCCTCATCGCCAAATGAGGACAAATCAAGAGCCGCTATAACCCTTGAAACCGGTGAAAACTCGACTGAAAACTTCGCCGAAGGCATCGCGAGGTCAGCGAGCTCTTTTTCCACGCGCTTTGCGACCACACCCGCAGCTTTACGCCGACCGAGAGCT
>JBEIGW010000249.1:0-4317 GCA_040381655.1 Deltaproteobacteria bacterium | reverse complement strand
TTTGGTCCGGCAGCATGGTCGCCGGGCTTCTTGTACTCTTCGGAGTGTTTGACCATAAGTCGACGTGACACCATGGATTTACCATCGTTGGTGAGTTGTCCCTCAACAACGACTCCCTGATTTTCTTTGAACATATCTGGGGGAGTTCCCTTGTGGCTGATTCTAATTTCATGGCCCTTCAGGTCAGAGATCGTAAATGAAAGGCTTAGGTTTTCTGGCTGCCAGGAGACACTGCCCGGTAAAACCATGCCTCCCACTTTTATATTTTTTCCAGAGATCTCAGCTGCCTTCGCATAAGCTTCATCGGGCGTATAAAAGTAAACAACATTTGAAGACAGCTGTGTGGTCGCAATAAGTCCGATTGCGCCTGCAATCACCGTAATTCCCAAGGTCCAACGCATAGATTTAGACAGTTTTTTCATGGATGGCGATCTCCTTTGAGAATCGCTAGATGTTGTTCAACGCGTAGTCTGGCCATATAAAGCCAAAGTGAGACACCTAGAGTGCAGATGGCTCCGACCGTGTAAGCAGCAAAAATATAGGGGAATGGATCAGTCGAACCGGTCAAATCATTCATCGTAATTCTCCCAAGGATTTTTCCTCGAGCTCTCTCTCGAGGCCAAGTGTGCCGTAACGAACGAGAATCATGGATACACTAATCATGGCCATAATTATTATCCCGCCAAGCAGTACAGAAAGCATATCGGAGTCCATCGTGGACCCGCCACGTCGTAATATGGTCTGAGGTTGATGGAGTGTTCTCCACCAGTTTACACTCTGGTAAATAATCGGGACGTCTAATGCGATAATTAATCCCAATATGGCGCAGCTTCGGCGCCTTCCAGTTCCCGGGGATAGAGCTCGAAATAATAGAATCCATCCACCATAGAGAAGTGCAAGCAGGAGCGTGGTTGTTAGACGAGCATCCCAAGTCCACCAGACGCCCCAAGTTGGCTTGCCCCAAATGCTTCCGGTAGCAAGCGTCAGAATCGTAAATATCAGACCTATTTCGGTCGCTGCGCGTGACGTCAAGAGCCAGCGGTCGTCGTTGGATTTCAGACTTAATAAGCTTGTGAATAAGAGGATTGCCGCTGAAAGGAAGGCCGAGAAAGCAGCGGGGACGTGAACGTAAATAATTCTGTAGACCTCGCCCTGGGCGTCATCTACCGGTACCCAGTACCAAGCCAGAAGCCACTGAATGCACATGGCGGATAGCCCAATACATAATGGAATAAAAGCTTTTCGATTAGTCATCTCAACGGTCCTTTAGCGGCGACGCCACACTATAGCCAAGACTCCTCGGCTGTGCACCCTGGATTTACGATTCAAGCCGGCCGTAGGTGATTTTAATGAATTTTCATTAAACTTTTTAATTTCATTCACTCTCTGGGGACAGTAAGACAGCAAGGGTCAAATAAATCGCATCAAAAGCGATCAGAATCGTGGACCAGCTACGCATCGAGTCCGTCCAGACACGACGCTCCATCCAAGCAGCCAAGGCTTCCGTCGAACTCAAAAGTACGGGAACAGACAAAGGAAAATACAAAAGAGGGAACAATATGGCCTGGCCATCAGCGCGTAAAGTAATAGCCGCGAGAAGAACTCCCAAGCCGGCAAGGCCCACAAGGGCGAGAATGGATGCACCGACGAATATCGGATCTGTTATGACTGCTAGATCCTGTCCCTGAAGGATTGTAGACAATACAGAAGTGCAAATCATAGTAAGAGATCCGATCACGAGCACATGCAGAATTTTACCCATAGTAAATGCCGAGGCATCGATGGGCGCCAGTCGTAAGTGTTCAAAGACTCGGTCTGATCGCTCTGATTCAAAAGCTCTGGAAAACGTTAATTGTAGAGCAAAAAATATCGCAAGCTGGGTTTGAGCTATGACCATGCGAGGCTGGATGGACGGATCCTGCTCCGGGATGGCAAATGAAAAAAGGAGTAGAACAATTGCGGCAAAGAAAAGGGGCGTAATCAGTCGCTCGGGATAGGATAGATCGACGCGCAAACTTTGCCTGAGAAGTGTTGCCACCGTGTCAAACCAGCTAATTTTTCTCTCTGGGTGATTCAAAGCCATTATGCGCCTCCGAGAAAAACAGTCTGGTGCTTAATGCCATCTAGGAGTCGGGCGTCATGCGTGACGACGACGACCCCACCGCCAGCTTGAAGGTGTTCCATGACGTGATTTTTGAACTTCAGGCATGCACGCTCGTCCAGTCCAAAAAGTGGCTCATCGATAAGCCACAGCTTGCTGTTTTCGAGCTGCAGTCGTGCCAATGCCAGTCTGCGCTTCATGCCTGTAGAGAATTTGGAGACAGGCAAACCAACCTGCAACCAGTCGCCAGAAATACCCCATCCGTTCAGGCAGTCTCGCAGTACGTCTGTCGATGTGTGCTGGTTTCGCAGTCGTAGCCAGAATTCTAGATTTGCTACGGCAGATAACGTGGGGAATAGTCCATTTGCATCAGGTGCAACCCAGCTCGTCCATTTTCTGAAGTCGTCATCTGCGAAGCGAATCGAACCGGTGTGGCCAGACATGAGGCCACAGATGATCGATATGAGCGTACTTTTACCAGCGCCGTTATGTCCATCAACTCTGATGAGCTGACCAGGGGTTACGCTAAAACAAAGGCCCTTGAACAGCGGCCGTTTCCCAAATCCAAATGTGAGGTCAGTGACGTCAAGCATAGGCGCTTGAGTATATAGCACGAGATCGCTTAAGTTCTACAGATTATAACGAGGGCAGGTCAGAAGCTACCGACGTCAATGAATAGAGCGAGGCTGTTACGGCGCTCGATCACGCGCTTTCCGCTGAGGCCGATATTTGTGGCGTGCGATTCGGCTTCAATCCCAATAAGCCCAAGGTTGACATGGGCGCCATAACTAATGCCGGCCTCCGTGCCGCCGACTCTAAGGCCCAGGGGAGCCTTACTCGTGTCTCCCGCTACCAGAACTTCGAGTCCGGCGCGCAGTTTTTTAGAAGCCGCGATGTGTTTTTGGGTCAGATGGCTTGCTTCGACGATCGCGTTCAGACGAATCATTTTGTATTTAGGCGATATTGAGGCGCCGGCGGTGAGATCTTCGTCGAATATTAAGTGGTCATACTCGGAATTGGTCGAGCGGTTTTTTGTGTTGCCCATGTTTCTCGCTACCACAGAAAATGACGGAGAAAATTTCTTCTGGGGCCGAATGACCATGCCAATATTTGTTCCTGCGGCTTTGTATGTTTTTCTGTTTGCGCTGTAAATTTCTTTGCGGGCGTTTACATCAACCGCGTCCACATACTGAAAGTTTCCGTAAGTTTCTTGAATCGTACCGATAGACTGAGAGATGCCGATTGAGATGCGGCTTGCGTAGTCAGCTACCGATGTACCCACCATGATTCCCGAGAAAGTCCGGTAACGAAGTTTTACTTCGCCAGGTGAATCGGGCACAGGAACAGCCGCGATTTGATGATCTTGGGTCGGAACGATAGCAGTTCGGCCCTGTAAGAGACCAATCGGCATGAATGTCGCCCGTAGATACTGCCGTTGGCCGGAGTTGGCATCCATGATGGCAGATCCGGCGTTCGCGTCACTCTGAGCGCCCTTTGCGTTGAACTCTTTACGAACAGTATTGGCCGTGTCATTGAGTGTGACGGCAGCATAGGGGAACACTAAGCTTTTGATAAATGGTGTTTTGGCTTCGGCTTTGTCAAAGCCCATGCCGCCGAGGCCTGCGGGATTGTAGTAGAGTGCGTCCAAATCGTTTGCGATGGTGCTGAGAGCTCCGCCCATGGCATTGGCGCGGGCCGTGGCGAATGGGGCTGGGTCTAGGACGGTGTCAGACTCCTCATTAGCTGCGGTTGCTACTGGCGCCAAAGCAGCCACAAAAAAGGTCACCGTTAAATTCCTGACGAAACCGACCATCATAGCTCCAAGTGCCTAAATTTACTCCGACATCATTTAGGTTATCGGCAGGAATTGGACGTGCTAAAGAGCTTAATATATAAATAAATTCAAGTGCTTATAAAGCCCGGGGAGGGAGTCACTCCTCGAAAAACGTTTCTTTCTTTAACTGTGGGAACAAAATCACATCACGGATACTAGGGCTATTTGTCAGCAGCATACAGAGGCGATCAATACCGATTCCTTGGCCGGCCGCCGGTGGCATGCCGTACTCCAGGGCTCTGACATAATCATAATCCACATCGCAGGCTTCTTCGTCGCCGCCTGCTTTGGCCTCAGCTTGCTCTGCAAAACGCTCCAGCTGATCAGATGGATTGTTCAACTCGTTAAACGCATTGGCGATCTCCCAACCGTTGATCATCAA
>JBEIGW010000248.1:0-4352 GCA_040381655.1 Deltaproteobacteria bacterium | reverse complement strand
TTGGGATCATTTAGTAAAATCTCAAGACATTCACCCGGTGCTCGACCATTTTCAATCTCAGTTTGTGCCGCTACGGCAGCGGCAGCTTTCGGATCTTTTGAAATATCATTCACTGTTTGCAGACCGCTTAGCATACTTCTGCCGGAAGAGGTCATAGTTGGCTGTCCGCCACATGCTGTCATCGAAAGCAGGAGCATTACCGCTAAGCCTGCTTTGTTTTTTGAGAAGAGGTATTTAGAAACTTTGTTACTAGGTATTCGTTGCATGAAACACTCCCTGCTTGATTAATCACGTGTGTCTAACAATCACTTTATTTGTCGCACACACGTTTACATAACCCAGCAGGAGCTCTGATGCTTTATCCAGAATTGCGGCAAGACATAAATTCTAACGTCCAACCATGTTTTGACCACAAACTCTCAGAGTTTGTCCGTTGACACAAGTTGACGCATCGGAAAGTAAAAACGCCACCGCTTGAGCAACATCGTCTGGCTGACCGGCTTGCTTTAGCGAATTGAAGCGTCTTGCAACTTCTCGAACCGTGAGGGGCATGGCTTCGGTCATTCGCGTCTCGATGAAGCCTGGAGCCACACAATTGAATCTTTCACGTCGGCCCTGACTTAAGAACGGAGTAAACGATTGTGCCCCTCCGTAAGCCATCGCTTCGGCGTAGCCAATCAAACCAGCCTTGGCTGCTGAATAATTTGTTTGACCAGGATTGCCAGCGATGCCACTCACACTTGATAAAAAAACAAACGAGGCGTCTTTGGCGCAAATATAATCGTGATCTGGACCCATCATCATATCGGTGATTGCGATCGGGATTTCAAAATTCAGTTTAAGTACAGACTCCCATTTTGACGGGCTCATCTTAAAAAGTGTTTTGTCGCGCGTAATTCCAGCGTTGTGTACGACGCCGTGAATGGGCGCCATCTCTCGTAATTTTTTTATCGTGTTTGCCACGGCGTCCGCTTGTAAAAGATCGATCAGTATCGGCATACCATGAATCTCTCGTGCAACCGCTTCTAGGGCGGCCACCTCTTGAGGACGATCAAGTAAAAGCACCTTACCGCCCTCGCTAGCAATACGTCGTGCGATTGCCGCACCAATCCCATGCGCGGCACCGGTGACAAGAATTGTTTTATCTTCGAGTAGATTTTCAAATTTTTGATTTTTCACTGGGGGTGCCCCAGGAGGTGGTTCACTAACTAACAAAACTTGGCCTGTGACAAAGCTTGAGTGATCACTCAAAAAGTACCTAACAAGCCCACTGATATCCGCATGATGAGAGGAACTTTCTCCTGGAGGCAAAACAATTAAGTTAACCGTGATGCCTCGTCCACCCAACTCCTTGGCTAAGCTTCTGACAAAACCCGACAAGGCTTCCTGGGTAGCGGCTGCGATTGGGAAACTTGGCCTCTGTCTTCCGACCAGCAAGATGTGGGCACAGGGTAGTAATTTGCCTGTGAGGGGATGGAAATAATCATATAGATTCTTCAGCTCACCTGGAGAACTGATCTCGGTTGCATCAAATAAAATCCCGTTAAGCTCCGACTGGTCACCTGAAATCTCGGCACCAGCGTTTAAAAGTAGGGATGCCAGATCGCCCTCGACACTTGTCGATTCCGTCTGACCTGCAGGGATAGCTTGCATGCCTGCTCCACCAATAGCAATCTTGCGTCCATTCAATGTGCCGTGGGACCACGGCGCACGCTGCCGTTTAAGATTTTGGGGCATCGGGATGGGAATGCCCGTTTGTTTAACGACGCTTCTGGCAAGCTGGCTTCGGCTTAGCGACAAGAAAAAATCAGACATAAATATACCTCAAAAACTTATTAAATCACTTCGCGCCCGTTAGCCGACCTATCATGTGGGGTTTTACGCCATTTTTCTCCAAAACACGCATTTGCATGATGCCGTCCTCCTCCCACCAGCGATACCGCACGGTTGAAGGCAAAAAGACGGGAAGCTTAAACTCGGATTCAAACTTTATACCATCTGCCATCATTTGAACTGGGTGCATGGCGCAAGACCGACCCACGATCCACATACCGTGTAGCATCATGCCCTTAAACCCAAGGAGTTTTGCTGTGATCGTGCTCAAGTGAATGGGATTTATATCGCCCGAAAGCCTCGCATATCTGCGTGCCATGCCCGGCTGCACATCCCACGAATCTTCCTGGGCGCCGACATGATTATGCACCGGGTTGGGGGCCCTAACACCATCGCGCTTTCGCACCGTGCTTCGTCGATACATGGTCAGGCTCGTCGTTGAAACGACCTCATTGTTGACGATCGCCTCAGTCATCATGTCAAACTCGACGCCACGATCGACATCGCGGTGACCCTCAATCCAGCAGCGATAAGCGACGGGCTCATCGAGCTTGATGGCACGCTTTTGCTCGATTTGGGTGCGGAGGTGAACGGTTCCCATCGCTTGAAACGGGAACTTAGGATCTGACAGGTGGCGTAGGTGGGTCATAAACGTGGCAACAGCTGGAAACACCGGGGGAAGAACACCGTAATCCTGCAGTTTCCAGCAGGCACGAAGGCCGTGGTATAGGCTTCGACTCGAAGGTTTAGCCTTATGGGTGGTTTCAACGCGGGCGATCGTTTCGCCTTCTTTAAGGCCGGGTTTCGCCTTCATGGCTCGAACATAGGTCATTACAGAAAACATTATGGAAATCCTTGTTTTTTTTTGGCCGAGAACAGGTGGAAATTCTACTTAATTTCGTCTATCCTCGCCCCTCCAAAAATTGATTGTTTTTTGCGCACTAGGCTAGCGCCCCAAAGACCCCTCATTATATAGATAAGGAAACCTTTAAAAGTGGCCACCCAAATAGCAGAACACTTGAGAAATATTTGCATTATTGCCCACGTTGACCACGGTAAAACCACACTTGTGGACCATCTATTAAGACAAGGTGGCACATTCCGGGACAATCAAGAGGTCGCAGAGCGGGTCATGGACTCCATGGACCTTGAGCGCGAACGCGGCATTACCATCATGGCCAAGAACACGGCCGTAAAATATGGCGACAAGAAAATCAATATCGTCGACACCCCAGGTCACGCCGACTTCGGCGGTGAAGTAGAGCGTATTATGGGGATGGTCAACGGCGCTATCTTGCTGGTCGACGGAGCGGAAGGCCCGCTGCCACAGACGCGTTTCGTTCTTCAGAAAGCTCTTCAGCAGAACCTTCGCATTATCCTCGTTATCAACAAAGTCGATCGCCCCGAGTGTGAAGGCGGCGAGCGCATCAAGGAAGTACTCAACCAAACGTTTGATTTGTTTGTCGACCTTGGAGCAAGCGACGAACAGGCGGATTTTCCGATTATTTACGCCTGTGCCCGTCAAGGCTGGTGCACGACCGAAATGGACGAGATCCCCGCTCTTATCAGCGGTGAACGCAAAGGGTCACTCAAGCCTATGTTTGACACGATCTTGAATACGGTGGAGCCACCCAAGGTTGACCTAGAAGCACCGTTTCGCATGCTGGTTTCAAACCTTAGTTACAATGATTTCGTGGGTCAGTTGGGTATCGGTAGGGTGTTCTCCGGTACCGTTCGCCGGAATCAACCCACCGTGCGGCGCGGTGTCAACGAGGCCGACCAGCCACTTGATGAAAACTTCGTGGCCACTAAGATTTATACCTATGACGGGCTAAAACAGGTCGAAGTCGATGAACTACAAGCGGGCGACATTGGTCTTGTTGCAGGATGCCCCAACTATCAAATTGGTGACACACTCACGTCGACTAAGGACGTTCCCATCATTCCGCGTGTAGCAGTCGAGTCACCAACGCTAGCCATGATTTTCTCTATTAATACCTCACCGCTGTCGGGCCAGGAAGGGGACGCCATCCAGTCCCGCAAACTCCGTGACCGGCTTATTAAGGAAACGCGAGTGAATGTGGCGCTCAAGTTTGAAGAAACCGATCAGCCCGATCAGTTCCGCGTCCTAGGGCGCGGTGAGCTTCAATTTGCAGTTCTCATCGAGCAAATGCGCCGAGAAGGCAGCGAGTTCATGGTCGCTCGTCCCGCTGTTTTGTACAAAACTGACGCTAACGGGAATCGCCTAGAGCCGATCGAGTTGGCAGTGCTTGATCTTCCTGAAACCTACGCCTCCGATGTAACAAGGCTATTTCAGGAACGTCGTGGCATCTTACAAAAATACGAAAACCAATCCGTCGCCTCGACCGGCGGCGTTTCTCGCGTGCGTCTTGAAATCGAGGTTCCAACCCGTGGGCTCCTGGGTATGCGTAGTAAATACCTCACGGCCACGCGAGGAGAGGGTCTATTTAGCTCACAACTACTTGGCTACAAAGAACATCGAGGCGACATCATCCACC
>JBEIGW010000247.1:0-4353 GCA_040381655.1 Deltaproteobacteria bacterium | reverse complement strand
GGTTCTCGGCACTAATTGCCCCTAACTCCACCATCCATGGTGCAAGAATTAAATAGTTAATACAGGCTCCAAGCATCAAAGACCACGCCACACGCCAACCGATAATCGATCCGGCCGCGATCATGATCGTGCTCATTTCAAAATTTATGGTCCATTTCGACAGCGCATGACCATGAAAAATCCCGGGGAAATTAAGATGCCCTGGAATTGCTATGGGGCGCCCCACATCACGAAGCCACGCCACTAAGGCTCCGCCCAGGCCAGCAAGCCCAAGAGCCCTCGCCTTGCTGCTAGCTTCCTTACCCTCAGCATGCAAACTTTTTAATGTTTCGGCAGCAGCGATGCCGCTCGGGAACTTTAATTGCTCAATATTAATCATTTGCCGTTTTAACGGAACGGCCATAAACACACCAAGAGCAGCCAAAAAAATGGTCCAAAGGGTTAACACAGGCCAGGCCATGTGGTTGCCTGTTACCATGAGGTATGCTGCAATGGCTGAGACCATCGTACCACCCGTGGAATAACCAGCAGACGAGGCCGTCGACTGCATGCAGTTGTTTTCAAGAATACTCATCTCCGTTTTAAATAAAAATGGAAGGAGAGTATGGAGAGTTTTCCAAATAGCAAATGACAGAATACAGGCCGTAATGGCGACTCCTAAGCCCCACCCGGTTTTTAACCCGACATACAAATTTGAGAGAGACATAAAGCCACCAAGTAGTGACCCCATCAACACAGCGCGCAACGTCAACTGCGGTACTTTGTCTCCTTGATATGTGTTTTTAAACCAGTGAAGCTCGGGGTTGTTTTGAGACGACAGATCCGTTGAGTGGAGTACGTTCTTTTGCATAAGCCCCTTACGCTGGCTACAATGTGGAATTTTAGAAATGATTTAGTGGCAGTTACCAGTCGAGGATATACGCAAACATCAGCGGCGCAACGATCGACGCGTCAGACTCGACGATAAAACGTGGGGTTGTGACAGCTAATTTACCCCATGTTATTTTCTCATTCGGAACTGCACCCGAATAGCTTCCATAGGACGTAGTGGAGTCACTAATCTGACAGAAATAACTCCACTTGGGCACGTCCATTTCCATGTCTTGCTCGATCATAGGCACGACGCAGATGGGGAAATCGCCGGCTATGCCGCCGCCAATTTGAAAGAAACCGATCCCCGTCTTACCGCAGTTTTTTACGTAGTAATCACAAAGATAGATCATGTAATCGATGCCACTTTTGAGAGCTGAGCGTTTGACTTTTCCTTCCATCACTCGGCCCGCAAAAATATTTCCAGTCGTGGAATCTTCCCATCCAGGAACAATAATCGGCAGGTTTTTCTCGCACGCAGCCACCAGCCAAGAATTTTTCGGATCAATTTGATAATATTGCTTAAGTAGACCGCGTTTGATTATTTGATACATGTACTCGTGAGGAAAGTAGCTTTCTCCCTTGTCGGACGCCTCTTGCCACACCTGCATGATCGCACCTTCCAGACGGCGGATTGCTTCACCTTCTGGAATACAGGTATCAGTCACACGGTTAAGATGCCTATCGAGCAAAGCTTGCTCTGCTTCGTCACTAAGGTTGCGGTAGTTAGGCACACGCTCATAGAACTCATGGGCTATGAGATTATAGATATCTTCCTCTAGATTTGCGCCTGTACATGAAATCGCATGGACTTTACCTTGCCGAATCATTTCCGCAAGACTGAGACCCAACTCCGCCGTACTCATGGCACCCGCGAGTGTTACCATCATTTTTTGACCAGATGCGATATGGTCTTTGTAAGCTCGAGCTGCATCTTTCATCGCAGCCGCATTGAAATGACGGTAATGATGCTCAATAAAAGAGGAAATCGGACCCATGGCGTGGATATCTTCCTTTGGCTTGATAGGATAAAAGTCTAAACAACCTGGATGATATATACGCTTGGCCGCTCATATGCCACATTTTCTTGAAAATTACGGGGCTATTTTACCCCCTCAGCATTAGCTTCCGCGGTTTGGTTGAGGGCTATCTTCCGCAAAGAATTCCGACATGCGGTCATTTAGCCACCTATGAATTCTTGAAAAGTCTCCGAATCTTGTATGCTTCCCCTCGGCCCCGAGAAACACCATGGCCACTGTCGAATTATCGACTAAACGGTTTAAAACTGAGAAACAATAGCGGGCGATGTCCGTATACCCGGTCTTACCGGCAATCACCTCGACACCCTTTCGCCCAATCAATATATCTGTGTTACCCAAGCTTATTTTTTGGGCTCGACCATTGCGCCAGCCGGTAATCACATCGCGCTTGGTCTGCATAATATTGTTTAAAATTGGGAACCTTGACGCTTCAAGCACGACCTTTGTGTACTCTCGTGCAGTTGAGACATTGTACTGGGACAGGCCATTAGGCTCGGTAAAACTCGTATCTTTAAGACCTAGTTCAAGGGCTTTGCGGTTCATGTGCATCGCGAATTCCTGGAGTCTCATACCACAACTATCCATCAGGGCGGGCATGGCACGATTGTCGCTACGCATCAGGGCTGCCTTGAGCAGGTCCAGGTTCGAGTAGCTCCAATTGGTTGTCAGCTTACTTTTATCGCCACCTTTGGCCATAAACCTGTTTTCAGCATTCATCTGATGCAGCGCATCTAGCTGCACGTGCTCGCACTGCTCCATATAGACAATCGCGCTCATTAATTTAGAGAGGCTAGCCACCGGCCGAACATCGTCTGCCCGTTTTTCAAAGAGAATCTGACCGACCGGCACGGATACAACAATCGCACTTGCCGACGCAATTTTGGGTGGTCGTGTATCCCCACCACTCTTAGCCAAAGCAGCACTTTGCGCCCCAAAAGCTAGACAAACTAGCCATAAAGGCATCAATACACCGACTAAATAAGGCCTAACGTTCATCAAAAGTCCCTCGACTTGTCACTCGGGCGCTTCATAGTTGGGTTATCGGAATGCAGCCGTCCTGCCTTAACCTGACTAAAACGCACTCGCCTTTTCAGTTTTTTCTCAATGTTTTCTCTAGGTTACTTATACGTTCCTCGAGGGATTTTAAGCGCCGAACCGCGGCAACCTCTCGCCGCCATTGATTTGCGGGAACAGCAGGAAAACCCATATATTCCCCAGATTCCCGAAGAGACTTCGTGACTCCTGCAAGCGCACCAATTTTTATGTTATCTGCAATTGACACATTATTACTCACGCTGGTGGAACCTGCAAGCACAACTCTCTCTCCAAGCTTCGCGCTACCACCCACACCAGCCCCCGCACAAAGAATCCCATGGGCCCCGATCTTAGCGCCATGTCCGACATGTACACTGCTATCCAGCTTCGTTCCGCGTCCTATCACCGTCTCCCCAAACGCCGCGCGATCAACTGTACAGCCTGCGCCGATCTCAGCATCATCCTCTATCCGAACAATGCCAACCTGTGGAATTTTGGCATTGCCCGCCTCACCGGGAGCAAAACCAAAACCGTCAGCTCCAATTGTTGTATTCCCATGAATCAAAACTCGGTCACCGATAATACATCCATCCTCAACAACAACGTTGGCTCGAATAATCGTCTGATTTCCCACAATTACACCGCGGCCTAGATGCGCGCACGGAAACACGACACAATTATCACCAATAACGGCACCCTCAGAGATATGAGCGAACGGATATATTGTGACCCCTGAGCCAATCTTTGCAGATGGACTTACAAAGGCTCTCTCGTCAATTTTACCGGACTCCTTACGTGGCGGCACAAACAACTGAAAGGCTCTCGCGAATGCCCAATAGGGGTTCTTGTGGATCATCTGAGGTCTTGGGCAGCTTTCCAAGACGGCCCCTACGATCACAACCGCAGCCTTGGTCTCGGCCGCAAACTTTGCATAGTCTGGATTTGCTATAAATGTCAGATCGCCAGAGGATGCGCGATCAATGGGCGCCACGCCATCAACGATTGAGTCCGCACTGAAGCCGGTTGGTAGATGTAGTTGTGCTCCGATTTTGCCGGCAAGCTCTTGAAGGGACATCCTCATTTTTTTGTGAACTCCGTGACTAGGCGTGGTGCCAATCCAATATAACAAGATGGTGTCCATGCTTTCATGATGGCACGAACATCAGCAGGAATCTCGGCGCAGCTATCAATTGCAACGTGAATCATGTCTTTCGTAATAACACCTGAGCCCCTCGTTGCAGTCTTTAATTTTTCGTAGGCATCTACAACCCCGTATCGCCTCATCACTGTTTGAACCGGCTCAGCTAGAACCTCCCAGGCATCCGATAGATCTCTTTTAATGACTAGACGGTTAACAGCGACTCGTTTTAATCCTCTCGAAATAGATGCATAGGCCAAAACAGAATGC
>JBEIGW010000246.1:0-4357 GCA_040381655.1 Deltaproteobacteria bacterium | reverse complement strand
CATGGATGATGACGAAGTTAGACATCTGAACGAGATTGCCTTACGCGCCGGACCGGCTGATTTAAATAGAATCTTTCGAACCCTCGCAAAAGCACGACTTGATCTGGACGGCTAAGAGATGGATCGTTAGCTTCTGGACAATTACGCCGTGGAGTTGTGCCTGGATCCAGGAATCTTTCTGACCCAAATGCCTTTGATTCAGCAAAAGATGGATCCCACATCCGCCGGCCAACGCCCCAATTCGTCAAATTTTGCAGGCTCCACACCAGTTACACCTGCAGCTGCCAAGCTGACCATGGCCGAAATTCGAGGATCATTAGGATCAAAACCTCAAACGCCTCCTCTGCCAGCTCAAAAGAACGACGTATCGACAACGTTGACGCCGGCACCTAACAACCAGGCAAATGATAGTAAACCTACAAGTGTGGTGGACCAGCATCTGCACCAGAAAACTCTACCTGCATCATGGCGTGAGTGCGTTGAGGAGTGGAAAAAACATCGGCCGCTCCAAGCTAAGAAGCTAGAAGACGCTCACCCGGTCACCTACTCTAATAAATTAATAGAATTGGTAATCCCAGCCGATAGTTTCTTGTCTGCGACCCTTCTAAAGGCGGATGAGCAAAAAAAGCTTCGGGACGCTTTTGCCGAGATGTTTGATTACAAAGGCCCAATCGTATTTAAAGCAAAGAACACCGACCAAAAAGACACCGCCTCAGCGGTAGCGCCACTTCCAGAAAACCTTGCGACCATCCAACAGCGTGAAAACCTGGCTAAACGTGAAAAAGTCACATCTGATGCCCAAAATAATCCCATAACTCAGGATGCCATGCGTTTATTTAATGCTACAATAGAGACCGTGGAGATTAACTCCGACACCTGAACGGGGACGGTTAAACGTGGCTTTCACCAATTTCGAGACTAAAGAAATACACTGCAAAGTTATATACTTTGGCCCAACAGGTTCTGGCAAAACAGAAAATCTGAGATCTATCTTCAATCAAACTTCGGTCGAGATAAAATCTGGCTTGCTCGAATTACAAGAGCAGGATGGTTCGACCAGGTACTTCGACTTTCTACCTTTAAGCATAGGGCAATTGGGTGACTTCCATATCAAAATGCATCTTTTTACACTGCCTATATCTAGCCTCTATCACAGCACCAATTCCGTTATTCTGCGTGGCGTCGACGGTTTTGTGTTCGTAGCGGACTCCCGCGTTGAATGCCTGATAGATAACGTCAAGGCGCTAAAGAAATGTCGCAAGGTACTCCAGGAAGAAGGCTACAATGTTCAAGATCTTCCCCGCGTCATCCAATACAACAAGCGTGATCTTGATGGCATACTCCCGGTATCACTACTCCGCCGGGAGCTCAATTCAACGGGTGGAGCGGATGTCGAGGCCTCTGCAACATCCAACAAAGGTACCGTTGAGTGCCTTGAGAGTCTTGCGCAGCAAATTATGGATAAGCTCGAAAATAGCCGTAGGCACCCTGCCTCCATTAGTCGAAACGATGGTGTAACTGATGACAACGTTGATTCATTGTCCAACTGATCAAGTGATTCTCCTGCTAGGGTTGAAGCGCGCCGACGGGCTCATTTTACTTCCCTCCGATTCAACCGAGACGCCGGGCATACTGGCGAGTGTCGATACGAGATTACCCATTAATCCGCAGCTTCTTGAATTAGCGCACAAGCGTTCGGGTTTGCCGCCGATTGAGGTATACGTCTGGCAGGAGTTCCAAGAGAGCGTCACGTTGCTCGACGGAACCAAGGCGACTCTGTATGCCGCCAAGGCCTTAGCCTACCCGCAAGCCATGCCAGCCGACGTTACGACCCTTCCAGAGATGCTTCGAAAAATGCCGGCCAACCGCAATCGCGTGGCTTATATGAAGGCACTGCAGGTCTTCGCCGGAGGCCTTGAGGAGACGACCAAGGCTCTCGATCTCGAAGAGGTTCGCCGTCATATCAGTGGGTTAGAGCCGCCGACCAACCGTTAAAATCAATTGAATTTAGTTTTAAAATAGCTTAAAAATCTCCCGCTGGTTAATTTTTAAACAAGACCTGACACTCGCAGGTAACGGTGTTCGTATTAAAATCGCAGCCCTCATTTCTGGTGGAGTCGATAGCTCCGTGGTTTTGGGCATGCTCGCCCGAGAGGGTCAGCATGACATCACGGCGTTCTACCTGAAGATCTGGCTTGAAGATGAGTTGCACTTTTTAGGCGAGTGCCCCTGGGAAGAAGACCTTCGCTATGTCAGGTCTGTGTGCGAGCAGTTGAATATCCCACTGAAAATTATTCCTCTTCAGCAAGAGTATAACGATCATGTCGTCTCTTATACTATCGACGAGCTCAAGGCCGGACGAACACCGAGCCCCGATATTTTCTGCAATCAACAAGTGAAGTTTGGTGCGTTTCTAAAGTACATCGACGACTCTTATGATCGGATTGCCACAGGCCACTATGCGTCAACATTTGAGGCAAATGGTCGCGTTTACCTTCGCCAAGCCGTCGATCCGATCAAGGATCAATCTTACTTTCTATCGCATTTAAGTCAGGAACAAATTCGTCGATGCCTCTTCCCGCTTGGACCTCTCACGAAGTCTGAGGTTCGTGGCCTTGCCAAAAATATGGGACTACCAACACAAGACCGACCGGATAGCCAAGGAATCTGTTTTTTAGGAAAAATCAAATACAACGATTTCGTAAAGTTTCATCTCGGCGAAAAATCCGGCGAGATCAAAGAGTGGGAAATTGGCAAGGTTTTAGGCCACCATCAGGGCCTTTGGTTTCACACCTACGGTCAGCGAAAAGGAATCCGTCTCCACGGCGGACCCTGGTTCGTGATTGATAAAGACATCGAATCAAACACCCTCTACGTCTCTCACCGTGACTTGTTAAAAACCAACTCCAGGTCAGAGTTTCTTGCCACTCACGTGAATTGGATTTCCGGCGAGCCGTCATCGCTGCAGCTCAAAGTTAAACTCCGCCATGGGCCAAGAATGAACGACTGCCACCTTGTGCCGCAAGGTAGCGGTTGTTTCATGGTACGAATGAATTGCTCCGACCCTGGCCTTGCCAATGGACAATTTGCCGTTTTTTACGATAATGACACATGCCTCGGCGCAGGAATGATTAAATTGTTACCGCAAGCGCAATCCACCTCAGATCAGTTGCCAAACTAACTAGACCCCAAAGATTAAAAATCAGTGTCCCGCATGGTAAAATGTGAGGACCTTTTAATTTCATTTGTTTAGGGGATCGTCCTCATATGATTAAGAAAATTGGCCTCACTATTCTGACTTTGTTGCTTCAAACCTCCGCCTTCGCCCAGCTCGGGGAGACCGGCGCGCATGGCTTGGCGCTCGGAACAAAACCAAAGTTTGGTCCGGATCTCAAATTCACGTGGGCCAGTGATAAAGCCGTGCCGGGCGGACGAATAACCCTGGGCGCTGTCGGTACTTTTGATTCTCTAAACCCCTTCGCAGTTAAAAGCATCGGCGCAGCCTATTTAGCAGATCTGGGCGGCAACGGCCTGGTGTTTGAAAATCTGACCATGAACTCCCTCGATGAACCATTCGCAACGTATGGTACCGTTGCAGAGAAGATTGATATTGCCAAAGACGGACTCTCCGTAACGTATCATCTCGCGTCGGATGCAAAATGGTCCGATGGAAAGCCCCTGACATCAGACGACATCATATTTACGTTCAAGACCTTAACTAGCTCAGAGGCGCCTCCCATGTATCGTCTGTACTACGCAGATGTCAAAGGTGGCGAAGCCTTAAGTAAATCAAAAGTTAAATTTACATTTAAGACCTTTAACCGCGAACTTCCGATGATTATGGGTCAGCTTCCACTGATACCGCAGCATATTTACGGAGCGCCGGGCAAAAAGTTTTCAAAAAATTTTGCAAAGCAACTCCCCGTCGGTAGTGGCCCTTACATTGTCAAGGCGTTCGAGTTTGGAAAGTACATTGAATACGTGCGTAATCCAAACTACTGGGGTAAGGGTAAAAACTTTAACCGAGGCTCCTGGAACTTCGATTCTATTTATATTAAGTACTACAAAGACCAGACCGCCATGCTGGAAGGATTCAAAGCTGGTGACTTCGATGTTAGACAAGAAAATTCTTCTAAAGCATGGGCCGTCGATCACGCCGGCTCTAAGTGGGACAAGAAATGGATCGAAAAAGGCTTGTGGCCTCACCATCAGAATCAAGGAAGTCAGGGCTTTGTATTCAATCTACGAAAACCAATTTTTCAAAATCGCTTAACTCGCAAGGCTATCGCGATGGCGTTTGACTTCGATTGGACAAACGAGACCCTGTTCTACAAACAATATACTGTTTCAACTTCGT
>JBEIGW010000245.1:0-4373 GCA_040381655.1 Deltaproteobacteria bacterium | reverse complement strand
TGCCGGTCCCAGCACCTTGACCGAGCGGGCAAGATCAGGATGCTTGTCAAACATTTGGGAAATCATGGCCTCTAAGGCATCGCACCAGCGATCAAGTTTGGCGGGATCTGGCCCATTAAACTCAAAAAGGATCAAGCGGCCAAACGGAGGATAACCCATGGCGCGTCTGAATTCTAATTCGTCTTTTGCAAACGACGCGAAGTCTTGCTTCAGCGCCGCTTGGACGACCGGATGTTTGGCTCTAAGACTTTGAACTATGACTTTTCCCGGCAGTTCGCCTCGACCTGAGCGGCCAGCGGCCTGAACTAAAAGTTGAAACGTACGTTCGCCGCCGCGAAAGTCAGGAAGGCCCAGGAGCTGGTCGATCTCTAGCAGAGCAATTAAGGTGACGTTTGGAAAGTCGTGCCCCTTGGCGAGTATTTGCGTGCCCACCAAAATATCAATCTCACCATTGCGGAATTTAGCTAGGACCTCAGGCAGTACATGGGGATCTTGCACCGTATCAGAATCGAGTCGAGCCATCCGTGCCGTGGGAAGGGACTTTTTCAGTTGGTCTTCCGCTTTTTGGCTACCGTAACCTACAACAGCCCAAGTTTTGTCTGGATTATCTGCTAGAACTTGCTGGATGGTGGTGTTGTAGTCGCAGTAATGACATCGTAATGTTTTACGTTTGCCGTGAACGCTGAGGCTAATGCTGCATTTGGGACATCCAAATGCTTTACGGTCATCAACGCACAGTAAGTAGTATGCATAACCCCGACGATTGACCAGGACAATACTTTGATGTCCTCTTGTGAGATTTTCACTCAGAGCTTTTATGACCTCTTCTGAGAATGGACTGGACTCGGAGTCTTCTGAGCGGCCTTGTAAGAAAGAGACGGCCTTGAATGCTGGTTTTGCCCCAACGGTCTCAACTTCAGGCAAAGGTCTACTGCTGGCTCGCTCGGGCATTTCGATAAGATGGTATTTGCCGCTTAAAGCGTTATGCCAACTCTCCATGCTCGGAGTCGCCGACCCGAGGACGATCGTTGCATTCTCCATATTCGCTCGAACGACAGCCACATCGCGCGCGTTGTACAAAAGTCCGCTTCCTTGTTTGTAACTTCCGTCGTGTTCTTCGTCGACAATAATGAGCTTAAGATTTGCAAACGGACCAAATACTGCTGAACGCGGTCCGATGAGTACCGAGGCTTCACCGCGCCGGATGCGTTCAAGCTCAAGCCATCTTTCGCTATCGTCCATAGCTGAGTGAACAACGGCAACCATTCCTGGAAATCGTTCCTCAAATATCCTGGTCATCTGCGGAGTCAGTGAAATCTCCGGGACAAGCACTAGAGACTGTCCTTGGGTGCCGTCAGGTGATGCTGATTGCTCAAGAACACTTTTGATGACATGGAGAAAAACTTCGGTTTTACCGGAGCCTGTGACCCCAAAAATTAAGAAAGGCTTTCGTTCGGCACTGCTTCCAAGGCTAATCCCGTCTGTAATTATTTTAGCTGCCGCAATTTGCTGGTGCTGGTTAAGCTTTCTGAACAGTTGACTTTGGATGAACGACGATTGTTCGGTAGCCGGTGAAGTCGATACCTGATCGCGTGCCCGTATGGATTTTTCGCGATAGGGAGCGATCCATTTTTTCTTGATCCAGGATTTGAGCAACTCCTCGATTTGAGGTGCAGTAAAACCACGGTCTATGAGTTTTTTACGAATCGTTGCATGCGTGATCGTTTTTTTTCTAGCGAACAATATCCCGGGACGTAGGTCTTCCTCATCTGGTGCGCGGGAGCCAGCATCCGTTATTTCAAATGTTACTTTCGTCGACTTCTTCGCACTGGCTGGGAGCATGGTCCGCAGCACCTCGCCTAGAGGGTGCATGTAATAAGTTGCAATCCAGCTCGCTAGCTTTAAAAGGGTCTCGGAGTAGACGGGCTCCTGGTCTAAGACCTCTTTAATGGGCTTTAGCTTAAACGTGCGTTCCTGGCCCGATGGTTTTGCTTGATTTGGCCCGTCCACAACGACGCCTAACGTACTCGCGCTGGCTCCAAAAGGAACAAGCACCCTAATTCCAGGTGCTAGGGGTGCCGAGTGGCTATAAGTGAAGGTTTTGTGCAGTGGGGTTGCCACAGCCACGTGGAGTTCGACTGCCATAATAGCCCGTAATTAATGATAAATATGGCGACCGTCTCGTGCATCGATGGCTGTCAAATGGATTTAGGACGGGCGCGGAGTCAGAATGACCTGTAAAAGCCCTATTTTCAAGGGTTTTATGCCTTTACAAGAAAGATGCCATTGGGGTAAGGTGCCCCTTCCGAAAAAGGCTCCATGGTGGAGTTTTGATTAATAAAAGGTTTTTTTTCCGGAGGTAGCCAATGGAAAACGTGGAACGCCCACGACGCAAGCGCAGATTTGCTTCCCGCAAAAAGCGCACGCTCGACCCCAACCTGGTCATCGATTACAAGTATCCTGATGTTTTGAAACGATTTGTTACAGAGCGCGGTAAAATTATTCCCCGCCGTATTTCAGGAGCAACTGCCAAGCAGCAGCGTCAAATTGCTCTTGCTGTGAAGCAGGCTAGATTCCTAGGATTACTACATTACTCTGTTTCGCATGCCCCTGAACGAGGCTTCACGGGTGAAATGGCTGCTGCAACAGTTATGCTTGCTGGCCGTGATTTCGGCGGTCGTGGTCGCTTTGACCGCGGTGGCGACAGAAATGAGGGTCGTTTTGCGGCTGAGCGTGCAGAAAGCGCTGAGAGCAAAAACGCTGGTGAGGAGGAATAACTCATGGCAAAGCGTTGTGAATTAACAGGCAAAGGCGTTTTGGTTGGACACCGTGTGTCCCACTCGAACATTAAAACAAACCACCGGTTTCTTCCAAATCTTCAAACCAAGCGTTTTTGGTCTGATGAGATGAAGAAGTTTGTGTCTATCAAGGTGAGTGCGTCTGCGATTCGAACAATCGACAAGCTTGGTTTGGACGCTTATTGCCGCCGCGAAGGCCTCAAACTAAAATAACCTGTAGGGAGGAATGTTTCATGGGACGTGGAGATAGCCGAAGAACCCCAAAAGTGCGTCAACGCAAAGCCTGGCGTAAAGCCAAGGCGCGTCTTCGCGCGAAGATCGCGGGTACTGGTGTTGTTAAGAAAGTCGCATCACCAAAGGTTGCTAAGCCTGTAGGTTCAACTGTGACGAAGAAGAAGACTAAAGCGGAATAATTTCGACTGAAGTTTTTTGTGAATGTCAAAGGCACCCTGTAAAGGGTGCCTTTTTTCTAGAGCTTTTGGCCGTTCTCGTTGACAATGAACATAGTCTGTTGCTACCGTTTTAGAGGGGGATTCCTACATTGCATGCTTTACCGTTTAAACGGATTTTTTTGGGCATCGTAGCCTACCTAAGCTACCCGGCCGCCATGGCGGCGTCGCCCTCGGCATGTAATTTACCAATCTATAGGCTATGTATCGAGAGTCCTACCCTGGATTTGAGCGCTGAATGTGCAAAAAATGGCGGAGTTCTTGGATATGCATGCTCTACTGAGCAGCGCATCGGATCCTGCGCCAAAAGACAAGGTGAGCACGCCGTCTACCTTCGCTACTACCAGGGTGTAAACTTTGACCCCGCTAAAAACTGCGCAGAAAATGGCGGCGTCTATACTCCAGACTAAATTAAAGCTGTACCCACTTAATTAGCGACGCTCAAAAAGGTTCAGTCGCCAGACGCCCTCTGTCTGGTAACAAAGGCCTGTTGCAATATTTAAACCCACAGTGTTTCGGTAAATATCAAGGACCTGATCTCTTGATTGTGAGCACTCAGCGTAGGACTTGAAAGACTCCACAGAAAGTTTCGACTTAAACCATGACGTCAATTCAACCACGCCTAAGACTTCAAACGCGTTGATATAGTTATTGGCGGCACAAAATAATGTGTTCGGGGTCGACGTGTTGAGTACGGATGTTGCGGTAGCGAGTTCAGCTTGACATTGTTCTCGACTATCCAAAGTGGACGCCAGCACCTGAATCTCGATGGAGAGGGGTTTAGAGTTGTAATAGAGCATCGAAAACTGGCGAAGCCCCTTTGGATCATTTCTTAGATGCACTCGTCTGACGTCGATGCCAGATCGTTTGAATGTATCGACGATCAAAGACTCAGCTGCAGATTCAGTCATTCCGTCCACTTGACCGACCATAAATGATTCTGCCCAGAAGGGTTTCACATCGGGCGTGCCGAAAGAGTCAATGCGGAGGGCCCAGGATTTCAGACCGTAGTAGGTTTCATCAAGGACGCAGTACGTAACAAACGGTGTAAGGCCGGTTTTTAACTCAAAGTAGGACGCTTCAGTCGCAAGATGTTCCTTGCATGCAGCTTCAGTTGAGAAAATGT
>JBEIGW010000244.1:0-4383 GCA_040381655.1 Deltaproteobacteria bacterium | reverse complement strand
GTTCCAGTATCTCCAAAGGAAAGACCACGAAACTCCAGGGATCTCGAATCATCCTTATAGGTCTCGGTCTCTTCGTTTTTTATTCTTATTTTAAATCGAGATGTCGTGCGTGACTGAGGGGTTACAATGATCTTTTGCTTTCTCTTCGCATCAGAGTGGCCGCTGACTTGGATGAAATTTGTCGTCAGGACGCCGCCTTTTTCGGCTTTGACTAAGTAACCAAGGAGTTTTAGATTGTTTATAATTTTTTGCGATGATGTGCGGCATGTAGTTAGTCTTATGATTTCGTCGCGCGTGAGCTTTCTCGGTCCGGGACGCGGTGTAACGCATGAGGATAGAATGACAGTCGAGATTAAAATCAAGACCGACAATCTTCGAATATTCCTGTGGCTTTTGGTTCGCTTACTCAACATATAAAACTGTCTGCCCTCGTTTGTGTGCAAGAGCCAGTCCTGTCATTCCGACATTCAGTTGAGGTCAGAAGTGCTAGTCCTCGTCTCTTCAAGTAAAATCTCGGCTAAATTTACACCTAAATTTTGCTCGACAGTTCTAACAAACGTTAAAAAAAACAAAAAGACCAAGTATTTCTAGCTCCCAACATCCTCCAGACGAGATTCTGGGGGAGAATAACTACATAGTTAAAGCGCCGGAATCACTGCTCTCATCATGGGATCGGCAAACTTCACGACAGACACTCTAAAGAGCAATTCAACAAAAAAATCCGAGGGATCGCGCGGGCTAAACCGACCATTAGCAGCTGTAAAAATCTAACACCTAATAAACATCAGTCTACTAATTTAAGTACCTAGAACTATTGATTTAAATAATAAAATAACTTTGTTTTAAAGTTAGAAAACAGCTTTTCCGAAATGGTACAAGCGTTTTTTAAATTTTATACTAGTGGGGCCTATGAAATTCAGACTTATTCATCTTTTGCTTTTAAGCGTTACTGCATGCAGCGGCTCTGGCGTAGACCAAGTAAGGCGTAATAAAACTCAGGACGCTACGGATGAAGCCGAGAATAATAAAAATACCAACAATGACTCTTCCGGTAGTGGCCAGAATGTAATGCCGAAGCCCGAGCCAGAAAATGACATTCATCCTAAGCTGCTTTTTCACGGTGGTGGTGGGATGTCAGGACTCATGCCAAGCACGATTGATATGCGACCTGCTGCAAAGATATTGATAAATTTAGGTGTGCCGTCTGAGCAAATCCACTTGATTCAATATCCTCATACAAAAAATATCAGCGACATCAAAGCTGCAGTGGATTCACAGCTCAAAACAATTTTTGCGAAGTATCCTAGCAACACGAAATTTGACAGTATAGGACACTCGTTGGGGCTTCTTGCTTCGTTTATTAGTCTAGCTGAACTCGGCCATCTTCCGAAGATTAGATCTATCATAGGAGTTGCAGGAGTTGCGATGAGGCAAGATGACAAAGCGATGCCAACGGGTTGCACAAAGGGAAGCACTAAGGATTTGTGCGGAGATATTTTTGATAAAGTGGTGGGACCAAGCGATTCTGCTTACGTTTTAGATCTACTTAGTAAAAACGCAGCTGATATGGCAAGAATCAATAAGTGCGCGGTTTGGTCAGCAAAAGACGGTGTCTTATCGCCCCCTAACGCCGGTGTATTTCCCGGTGGTAAGAGCATTCAAATGCCATCGTCGTGGTGTCCAATGGGTAATATGTTAAATCCGTGCCATCTTCAAGCCAAGTCTTCAACCGCGGTCTACGAAGCCATGAAAGCGCAATGTTTCGGCGGCGATTTTAGATAGATTTTTCGACGGCTTTTTGGGTGGCTTTAATTAGGTCTTTTTTATTGGTTTAACCCCGTGAATTTTGACTATTTTAAAGAAATAAATAGCACTGTTTAAGTGTCGGTTACAGCTTTCCGATAAGGGTGTGGAGGGTAAAGCCAGATGAAAATCGTAATCTTAGCGACTTTAGTTTCTTTCGGATTAAGTTCGGCCTGCAAAGGGCTCAAACAATCCTCGAGAAGCAAATCTTTGGTCGGCTTAAATGCTGAGCTCGATCAGAATATAGTTCGCGGTGAAGCCCCATCTTTTCTTTATCTTCAGCAGTGGTTTAAACATGAGTTGCCCGTCGACGTGGCAAAAGCCCAAGCGGGTGGAGTTGCCTATCGAGTGCATGGGAATTTTACCCAGTCGACTTTTGATAGTTTGCCTGCCGAATATCGAGAAAGACTTATTGCCTATCTCAAACAACAGCAGTCAAGAATTGCGGAATTCCAAGCTAATCTTAATCGCCCCGACAAGTTGAATCAATTGTTGAAGCTTGAAGCTGCTGAGATGGCAGATATTTTGATGGCTCTGATAGAGCCCAACTACCAACCAAAGACCAAAGACCTACTGGCTCATTTAATCGCCCATAAGCCCCTAAGAAACTTTATTGATCGCTATTCGGTTGAACTTCTTGAAAAACTGTATGCTAGATCCCAACGAAGCTTGGTTATTGGTATGGAAAAATAGCGCGACAACTTCGCCAAGATACTATCGCGCTCATTTGTCACGGAAAAAGGCGCAACAGATAAATTTAGAAAGAGTCTGGAAAGTAACTGTGCTAAGGTTGTGGGAGTTCTTCAGGCAATGACCGGATCCTCTCGCAGTGGTTGCAAGGCGGCAGCGCAAACCAATTTGGCTTTAAATTCATCCTTAGAGTCCACTGTCGGAGCCTTGGATGGGTCAAGCGGCAGAGTTTTGGGGGCGTTTGGCGCGCTTTCATCGCCAGGCGGGTTCGCCTCTAGCGGGGTGTCACCGAGACTAAGGATTTTTGGAAGTCGGGATCCAAATTCGAATGATCCTCACATTGTGAATCCAACTAATCCTGATGCCGACGGCGGCGCTGTTGCTCCCATTCAAAATAATACAAATCCCAATCTTAAACTCCCAGATGACGGGAATAATAATAACAACGGCAATAATAACAATAACGGTGGTGGCGGAACTAATCTGCTAAGCCTGCTTATCGGACTGTTCACTGGCATGTCTGGTAATAGCGATATGTTATTAACGGATACGGACGAGGTGACACAAGCATTTGATTTAGCTCCACCAATGAAACCCCGTGGGGTGTGCTCAGGTTTATCAGGCCTTGACCTCGTAGTTTGCCAGCGCTACATCGAGACTTTACCTGTGGCGATCAGCCACGGTGGTGCAAATGACGATCAGTCAGGGTCATTCAACTTGAACAACGATGGTGTGTCCACAAATAACTCCGGTTATAATTTCTTCTTGATATCTAAGTATGCTACTAAAGTGCAGAACCAGGGTTCAGAGGGGGCTTGTACCGCCTTCGGCTTGGCGCACACGCTGGGAATACTCGCGCGAATCAAAGGTAAAAATGGCGAGTATAACGCCTGGAATCTTTGGAATTCCCAAGGTCAACAGCCGAACACTAATGCAGCTATCGGTGCGGCAAAAAGAATGAACTTTAACGGACTCAGAATCACTAAATCTCGGAGTTATAACCCGTCAGTCGCTGGTTATAAGCGACTGCTTGACGCTGGCAGGCCGATTTACTTTGCCTCCGATGTTGATGGGTCGTGGAACGGCGCAAGTCGCGGCAATGCAAGTCTAAGCTGCCGTGGTTCGGATGGAGCGCATGCTTACACAATCGTTGGCTACGATGACTCAAATCAAAAGTTTGTCATCAAAAATAGCTGGGGAGATTATTGGGGCGACAAAGGGTATGGCTATTTGCCTTATAGCTGCATCGGCCGTATGAACGATTACGGCTATGATATCGAGATCAATTAAATCTCTAAATTATCTCAGTTGACCTGCCAAAGACGCAGCCAAGGTTTGGCTGCCTCGAGTTCAAATGCCAACTCCAAAAGTCGTCTTTCTTCACCGGTGGGCGCAGAAAACTGAATTCCGATGGGGTCTCCTCTTTTTGACATGGCCATGGGGAGGGAGATCGCAGGATTGCCGACGGCGTTTGCGACCGGGGTATAGCCCACGTACTGTTTAAGACGGCTAAAAAGTTCCGTGAACGGAACAGCGGGGCTAAGATGTCCAAGCTCTGGTGTTATTCGGGCAAGGATAGGGGAGACGATTACATCGTACTGCCAGTTGCGAAAAATATTACGCCGATCAATCCCTCGAAGATATAAAATAGCTTTTAGAGTTGCGAACATATTCTTTTTGAACTCTGCCGATAATCCTTTGGTCAAACCATCTAATTTTCGGCTGTCAAAATCCTTTGAAAAAATCCTCGTTCCAAACTTTTCTACTGTGAATGCAAGAAAGCTCCAATAGTGGCTGAAATCATCAGCAAATCGCGGCTCCCCCTGAAATTTGGTTTCCTCTACATGATGACCCAGGTCTGAGAGAGTTTTTACAGCCGATTCCACAGCT
>JBEIGW010000243.1:0-4402 GCA_040381655.1 Deltaproteobacteria bacterium | reverse complement strand
GTGCCGATACTAGGTTTGCAAAAGCTGTCGAATATTGTTGGGCAAAAATGTGTGGTGGATTTCCAGGCGCAGGGAACAGGTAAAGCCAGACATTTGCATCCACTAGAACCTGTTCATCCGAGCTGAAGGAATAGGAAGACAGGTCATAAGCCTTATTCTTCATTATTATCTTCCTCCAGCCACGCGTCATCATATGATTTCTTGTTGGAATAATACTTCTTCGCATTATCCACAACACGCTTGAGCAACTCTATGTCGTCTGAAGAAAGCCCTTCAACCTTTAAGTGAGTTCTAATCGCATTTTCATTAAAAGAACCGTAAAGCTGCCCAATAGCCACATTAAGGAAGAGCGAGATCAACATAGTCACATTCTCAAATGAAATTGTGACTTGTTTCCCTTCTTTGACGAGCTGCTCGATCTTCACGAATACTTTCTGGCCGTCCTCTGCGGATATGCAGAGCGGACTTCCTATCAGATCCGCGATCTTTATTTTAATTCGATCACTCATAGTAACTCCATAAACTTTTAGAAGATATCTTCACTTTTCAGCTCTGACTTCAAACAGTAACTGCTTGTATCTTCTGTATTGATTTCAATATTGATGCAGGTTCCGGGAAAATCATTATGCATTTTCTGAATAGTCTCACCGTTTGCAGAAAACTCGTAATACCCGAACCTTGATACAACTTGGATTTTTCCGCAATTCATCTGAATAAAATCTTTAATCAGCTTTAGCCCAAGGCCTCCTGGCTGATTCCCTTTTTTGGTAGTATTACCCTCTGTCATGGCCCATTCAATAGCCTTACAGGAATTGAGTTTTGGTTTCCTGGTATATCTTCGTACATTTTCTCGAATACCGATGCCGGCATCAGCAATTGTGAAATCCAGTCGATGTTTATGTGGATAAAATTGTCCACAAACAAAAATCCCTGATTTCGATTGAGAATGAATGGTCGCATTGAGGAATATTTCGAACAGACTTTGCCTAAAGCGTTTCGTCAATGCATCCGACATGGTCGGAATACCTCTTCCTCTCATATAAGTATCAAGATAATCATTAAACTGATCTCCAGCGGTAAGTTTAAGAATCTTGAACGGTAGTGTTGTCTGATTGGTGTCCGTCAACTCTGGCTGATTGAAGACGCTCAGGAATTTGTTTTTCCGAAGAATCGTGCCTACTCCTGATGGCACATTGGCAATGGATACATCATTTAGTTCATCACGAAGTCGTGCAATAACGGCATATAACGGAGCCGCCATATTGGCCTCGAAAAAACTACAGGAGGCAAGATCTAATTCAATAGATTCAAACCAAGCCCCTTCAGTTTTGGTGGCAATGTCAGCAATAACGTTAAAACCACTGCAATTGCTTCTAATGGTGCCAATATGGATTAGCATCTAGTCGTCGCCTCCCATCCGTGTTACCGCCTGGTCGTACCACATGAGCAGTTTGGGATCTTCTTCCAGGACGTTGTTGGGGATCTTGTCGGCCACGGCGACGATGACGGCGTAGTCGCGCTCCTGCCAGGCTTTCTTGAATCCGGCGCGGACAGCCTCCAGACGGAAGACCTTGAGCTTCTTCTTGACCTCTTTGTACTCCTCAAACTCCTTGAGCAGCGCCTTCTCGCGCAGCTTCTCGAGGTCGCCCGCCTTGTTGGGATCGGGTACGTACCAACGGTCGCGGGCCTTGGCGACGAGGGTCGGGTCGTCCTTGCGCAGGTTGCGCAGCTCTTTCCAGTTGGTGGAGAGGTAGGCGTGGATCTGCTCGGGCACCGGGCCTTTGCCGTCGTAGCTGAGGAAGTTCTGGTTCAGTAGTTCGCGCAGGTCAAGCTGGGCCTCATTCTTGCTCCAGCCTCCAAGCTGCTGCATGAACTGCGGATTGATGTCGGAGAAGGTCTGCGGCTTTTCCTTGATGAGATGGCGGAGCCACTTGATCGCAGATGCCTCGTCAGAGACGAACATGGGCATCTGCTTGAGTTCGCCCGAGGTCATCTTCTTACGGTCGTATTCGGCCACCTGATCCGGCAGGAAAAACATGCCGTCGCGCTCGATGAACCGTTGTGACAACCCGATTTGGAACTCCTGGCTGTTGGTGGGAGGTAGGTCCATCCCCTTCCGCGTATAGTAGCTGACAACGGCATCCCAGAGAATTCGGGGATCGCGTTCCGGGACAAACTGCAGCAAGGCTCCCTGTTGTTTGGTGACCGGCAGATACTTCAAGTGCGTGCGGACAAAATCCCAAACACCTTCTTCGGTTTGCGCCTCTTTCTGAAAGCGTTTTTCAAAACCGCCATTGGGTTTGTAGGCTGAGATAACGAGGTCCTGTTTGACGGCAGTAGGTGTAGTTACAGCCTTGAAGCTGCCCTGCTTCTTGTCGAGAGCGGATACATTCGCCACGATGAAACCGGCCTCGGTCAGTGCAGTTTTGATGCTGTTCCAGACGGACGCTTTCGTATTGGAAAACTCTACTGTCATCCAACGGCCAGGTTTCAGCTTTCTATAGAACTCGGCGAAGCAAGCAGCCATTATTGAGCGGTATTCAATCGATCCTTTTTTGTGAGCGTTATTTTCAATTGCTTCTGTGTCATAGTTTGTCAGTACCTTTAACCACGACTCCCAAAGAAAATTCAGTTCTGAATAATTCAGGTTGGCCCCAAAGGGAGGGTCAGTAAAAATATAATCGACAGAATCATCAGGTATCTGCTGCATCTCTGATGATGAGCACGTCATGATCATTTGCGGAGTCATTTTCTCAAGCAACTGTTTCTTCTTGACTCCCTTCTTGAAATAATCGGAAAGTGACTTGAGAAGAGAAATATCTTTTATCAAGGATGGTATGAATAACGTTCCTGCGAGTGGGCCACCACCAGCGCCAGCAAAGCCGCCTGCCCACCTATATCGGTATAGCTTTGTGTTTGTCCAAATTACCGGCAATAGCGTTATCTCATAGTTCAAGTTTGGCAATTTTGCCAATGTGGCTGCGATTACCCATAGATTTTGCCGTGTGTAAAAGTGATGCACATGAGTAAATCCCATGGGGTCGTTACGGCGGGTTTCTTTCCCTGGCATCATTCGATTTTTGGGGAAAGGATATGGTATCGGACCATCATCAATCTTTCGCTGGAGTACGAGGTCAGTTTCGTCCGGTTTTTTTTCAAACCTTTTCCCCGCAACGCTGTAGTTAATGAGAACAGGAGTCTGTTTCACCTGCTTTATGGTTTCGTTGAGCTCCTTATCAAAGACAGTAACCCAAGAACGGTCCAGTTTTCGTTTGGTCAATTGAGCTGTGCAGTGTGGGCATGGGAAATCGTCATTAACTTTCCCCTTGTCATGGTCAACTGCGGCATCCCAGAACACAATTTCATTGGCGCATTCCGGACAGACAAACACATCCGACCAAACAGTGTAGTTTATCGTGCCTAATCGCCCGTCCGAGTGCTTTGTCTGAAACATCCAGGCGCATTCTTTTCAATTTCATTAAGGATGCGATTGGTTTCTCTTTCAAACTCTAGTGAATTTACTGGCGTGTTATAGTTATGGGCTATATAGGTAGCAGCAGGGGACAAATCGTTCAGTGCAGCTCGTCTTGCCCCAAATCTGGAAAAGAAAGTCCATGTCTTTTTCGCGTTTTCGCCAATCTCTTCCTGCAAAATAGTCCCGTCCTGCTTAACTTGGTAACCTAATGAAACGACTTCGTTTCTATTTCCACACATCTGCGCGGCCACACCAGTCATACCGGTACCACAAAAACCATCCAGAACGATATCGCCAGGATTTGTGTAGTGGAGAATGTAACGCATGATGGCCTTATGCGGCACCTTGGTGTGATAGGAGTGCGCGTTGTAAATCGGGTCGTTCTTGCCCTCGCTTACATCAGAGGCAAAGGGCTCACGGTGGTAGTGATAGCCTTCAGGCTGCTCCGGCTTTTGCGTCTCCCACTCGGCGATGAAGTCGGCGATCCACGGGTTCGGGCAGGCGGTGTAGTACGGCGGATCGCTCAGGTTCAGGATGTCCTCGTCGCTGCCGATGGGAAAGCCTTCGATCTTGCGGAACTCCGGGTCTTGCAGCTTCTTGCGCAATTCCTCGGTAAAATGGGCGCGGCGGGCCTCGTTGTTCTCGAACGTCATGCCTAAGCAGGTTACTGGTTCCTGGTTGCTGGTTACTGGTTCAAAATCCAGTCTGGGCATTTCACCTTGTTTCATTCTTGATTCCTTTGTTGTCGGACCTGGCCAAATAGCGGATCAGGCCGCCGATCATGTTTCCAGTGGAATGAGCCAGCGCATAAAGGCTTTGAAACTGTTCGTTGCTGATATGGTTTGCGTCGAGCGGGACGTAGAGTTGGGCTTGAACCTCAGATGCTGAGCCTTTAGCGGTGGAAAGGAATTGCATGAATTCCTTGTT
>JBEIGW010000242.1:0-4417 GCA_040381655.1 Deltaproteobacteria bacterium | reverse complement strand
TTGGCGAAATCTCTACCGCTTGAATGGATTACTAACAAAGCCTCTACGTTTGATTGACTACCGAATCCGTTTTGCAGATGCCGCAGATGAGATCGAAAACGCCGTGGCAGCACTTCGCGACTTTGCGAGAACCCAAACACCGGTGGAAAAACAGGCCGCCCTGCGCCGACTCTTCTCGACTGAATACCCGCTTGAGGTTGTGGAGGCCTTACTATTACTATCAGATCTTCGGGATATCCCACGCTCCTGCGAACTTCAAACTAAACCAAGAGGTAATGCATCACGAGAGGTCAAAGACCGATTCAAACTGATGGATGGACATCGTTTTACGAGCGAGCGAGGATTCCCTCCGCCAGCCCGCTACGATTCCACTAAGGACACCGAGCGGAAATTTGACCCTGCCAACCTTGCCTTGACGGGCACTAAGCCACGGGTCAAGAAAATCACTTTGTTCAAAGAACCAGCACTAACGACGCCTAGTGATTCCTTGCCCCAAAAGTCGCCTGCCGTTGCACCAATACTTTCAACCAAAATAGCGGTCTCTAAAATCAGCGGAAAGAGCCATCTAAATGTCTATGTGAAGCTGGAACAAGCTGGCCGGTTACAACTTGCTAAATTAAAATTGATCGAAGACGTCATTGACGTGCCCGTAGCTGTCGAAGGCTCTTCTGCTGCGGCATTGGACCGGGCTAACTTTGTTATTAAGCTATCTGGCCCTGGGAGCCTTCTGGCCAACGTGATGTCTGAAGAGTCACTTGCCAGCGGTGGAGAATTCCGGCTAACCCTAGCCATTTCAGCAAATGGACTGATCTGGAGTGACGAAAAAAGCTTGGAATTTCGGATAGAAGGCGGCGAGTTGAAAACCCGCTAGCGTGTCAAACCAGCTTGGCGGGTGGCGGCAAAAAAACATTGACTCCTAGGCACAGGCATGTAATTTACCAACCTTCTCGCTCTGCGGTGGCTGTGGCGAAGTGGTTAACGCAGCGGATTGTGATTCCGCCATCCGTGGGTTCAAGTCCCATCAGCCACCCCATTCCCTCAGCAATATGCACCCTACCTGAGTAGAAGTCTGTCTTTTTATCGTATTTATACTCGTATAATTAGATAGTTATAACGCTCTAAAAATCTTTCAAAAAGCCCTCAAGTCGCCTGCTCGGCAGGCCGACTTCCACTACGGTATTTTTACGCTACCTGCACCCCCTCAGGGGATGGATTTTGGAGTTAGTATTTTGCGAATGAATATCCTTTTGATCTTGATTTCAATGCTGCTGCTGGCATGTAAGCCGTCCCTTGATTCATCAAAAGTCAAAGCCGTCTCAAACAGTGACGGTACTATCGCTTTTACGGTCGTCCCAGTAAGAAACTTTTTTGATAGCAGCCGAGCTACTCAAGTAGCAAAATCTCCTATCTCTGCATCACTTTTGCAATCTCTTACGGTTGCTAACGTACGTTGTGACGGCAAAACAGCGAAAGTCGATGCTGTGCTTTTAGAAATGACGCTCTTAGCCTCGGGTGCATCACTTCTTCGTAAGGGAGCTGAACTATACCAAAGTCATGATGACGGGGCCAGGCTGATCAATCGCTGCAAAATCACCGGCTCTCATGTGGGGGGATCGGCGAGCGTATCATCTCTGCTAACAGGGTCGCCATCGCTGGCAAAGCAATCTTTCTACCTAGGTATGCGTGGAGCCACCACGTTGGATGCTCAGACAGCCTCACCATTTCTCTATGAAATGCTGCGAGAGAACCTTGGCATCCGATTTAAAGACGCTAAACAATACGCTCAGCTATCAAGAGAGCTCGATATTCTCTACAACCCCTGTCTTTTGGACAAATCTGCTAATTTTGACAAGTTGGCGAATTTCTCATGCGCGAACGATGGGCACTATATCGCCAAAGACGTCAATGGCGCTCAGTTGTCTCTGTCAAACTTTTTCAAAACCTCAGAAACTGCTCACATTGAGGTTTCATCAAAAGTAAATAAGTCTGCATCTAAACTCTACTCGCAACTTGTTTCGATCACCGTGATGGAAGACATAGAAAAATCTGATGCTACATTAGAACAGAAATCCCTGGGAACAGTCTTAAGTGGTAATCGGACCTCTATTGCGGATTCGCGCGGCTGGTTAACAGAAAATACTATAACTTTTGGTCAAACCGAGGGGAGTCCAGCTGGTCTCGACCAGCCTAGCAGTGGGACGCCGGGTTGGCGAAAACACGGACAAGATTCACTCACGAAAGACGGTATATCGTTTTTTTACGAACGCTCTCCTGGAAAATATCAACGTATTGTTCATACGGGTGACAACAGCCTGTATGTTAGTGCCGAGAAAAAAAACCTACCACAGATGCTTAAGCTGGCGCGCATGGACGATGCTGCATTTGCTCTGGCAGGCCCCAACAACGTCGTGAATCCGGAGCCCGTGAACCCAGCGAAAACACCTTGGACGAGCGAACAAGGCCCAGTCGTGAGTAAAGCTCTAGACGATTATCGAAGCGGGAAAATAAACGGTACTCAGGTGACTAGTCAATTGTCGTCTGTAACAAAGCACCTGCCTTTTGGACAAAAAGATCGGGGTGATAAGTGGACAGATGCGCACAACTGTGTCGATATCGCCATGGCGACATGCAGAGCCATGTACCGGGTGCTTCCAGAGGGTAGCTTCGTTGGGACCGCAGGGGTTTATGATGCAAGCAAAAACTCTAAAGGCGCTCACATGATAAATTATTTCAGCTTCCCCAATAAGCAAGGCTCCAGAGATATTGTTGCGTACGACCAACAAAGTGGCGCCATGTCAAAACCCATGCCATCATTTGAAGATGCGATTGCTGACCCTCAGTTTGCAGCAGGTACTAGTCGTTATTACACGGGTGTTGATTTTAAAATAACTTACCCAACAAGACCCGATGCAAAGTCTCGCGTAATTTCGACCGAAATCGATCCCAAAATGGCGATTCCGGGGAAAATGACCCCTCGACAGGATGTCGCAAATTATTATCTACCAAAGCTATTTGCAGGCCAAATCCCGTCGCCTGACGGTGATGGCATACAAATCGGCGGAGTGGGCACATACACGCCACAAAAGCCAAACTATCTGTGGCAACAAGTGCAGGGAAAGTCGATTGTGCCTAGACTCGGCCGCGCCTTTGGAATGGGATATATCAAAGACGGAACACACGGAAAACATTTGATTCCAGAAAACGCCGAATGGTACGCACCTCTCAGGAAATAATGAGTCGATTTCCAAGACCTTGCATCACAATGCTTACGCAATCACCTAGAATGCGGATCGATGGCTGTCGGCCCGCCGGCAAATATGACTACATGATGACATCAATCGCTTGATAGACAACGTTTCGACCATCCTTTCGGACAGCGATCTGCTTCTCGTCGTTCATGCGTTTTAATAGACGCTTAACAGTCGCGAGCGATACGTTTGTTTTCTCGGCAAGCTGCTGACTCGAAAGAGGGCTTTGCGAGAGAAGATGCTGGATACGTCGATCAACCGAGGGCTCATCGGACACATCTTTAACAATATCGATTGCCTCGCCGAAAAAGCGGAGTTTTTCGTTATGGATCACGATCGGCGCGATCGTGTAAGGGCAGAGATCCCGAACCCTCATCACAGCGTTACGGATCTTTTGCTGCCAACCCTGAGCATTGACGCTTTCCTTCCATACATTTCCTTGAATCTCGGCCAAGGTAACGCCACCAGCAGGCGCAGCAACGAGGTATTGGATGAGGTCAGCCATCGCCGGGTGCTTTTCGAGGTTAACGGTGTAATGGTCAGAAACAATTAACGACTTCCCATTTGAAAACCTCAATGTTGGCGCAAAATAACTCCGAACAAACCTAGCAACTAACTTTTCCTGCCAATCATACTGAAAGCGGGGACTCTCGCCGCGAAGAGTCGCTAAACACGCATGGGCGGCGAATCGATCAGGCCAACTTACCGCGACCATCTTTTCAGTCGCGTGTAACAACTTGAATGCTCGGTCAAAATCACCTTTTTGGTATGCAATCGCCGCGTAAATAAATTGTAATTTGGCACCAAGCGGTGTGTCGCCTAAACGAGACACCGCAATTTCCAAAGACGAAAGTCTCTGCTGAACTTTATCCAACTCATGTCTTTGAAGGTGTTGCGAGATAATCGCCAACAAAATATAGGCCTGATGGTTTAGCGCGTCTAAAATCCGTGCCATTTTAAGACAATCTTCAAGCTCTGCTAGCAAATCAACAGATGTCTCAGCTGCACTAGCGAGAAGGAGGACGCGAGAGTATTTATACTCGAGCCACTGCGTCTGATTCTTTTGCAGTGATTCATCGACTTTGAATTTCTCCGATGAAGCCTCACCCATCGCTGCCAACTGTATTTGGTAGCGACTTAATGTTGAAAGCTCCTCAAGGTTACGGACG
>JBEIGW010000241.1:0-4422 GCA_040381655.1 Deltaproteobacteria bacterium | reverse complement strand
GAAGTGGGCGATCTTCAAAACAACATCTTAACTTCAATCACGTGTGCTGCCTTTATTACAGAAAGTGAAGTTCGGTCACATGACCATATTAAAATCACATCAATGCTCTTACGAGGGATCGCCGAAAAATTCGGCGATCTTAATCAGCATTCACCGCTTCGCCATGTTATACCAGAGCTGCTAGGTGACCAATGGTCTAAAGTCGACTCAAAACTCGCATTTAGAAGCTGGAAAACCGCAATCCTATCTCGAGGAAATAACCCTAGAATTCTACGAAAAATCGCAAGACTCGCGCAGGAAACCGGTGACTTTAATTTAGAGTTCAACACCCTCATCGAACTCTGTAGAACAGAACGGCGCCTAGACACACTAAAGTCTGCCACTTTGCGGCTCATCGAGATATCCGAAAAGGAAATTCGATTGGATGCCAACCAAACGCAGGAACTTCGCAGTCTTCTCGAAGTCTCAGCCATGAAGACTAATTATCAGCACATAATCGTGGGAGCCCTCTCACGACTTCAGATTCATGCCAATGAACATCGGAAAGCTTTGGCAATCTTAGAGCTTTGCCTAAAATCAGAGACAAATGAAGCATCGGCATCCGATATCGCAAAAATGCACGCAAGTATTGCTGATATTTGGCACCAGCAAGAAAACAATGTGTCTTTAGCATCCGCCAGGTACGCGGCTGCCACGACTTACCCAGCAGACCCTTCACCCGAGATACTGGACCGAGCCGAGGCTTTTTTCAACACGGTTGGAAATGCAGAGCAACTCAAGAGACTACTATTGATCAGAACGCATCGCCCGGCGGAGCGCAGCTCTTGGGAAGCTATCGAGCGCGCTGCGAAGCAAATGAGCAAAATTGGACAACATGCTGATGCCATTAATGCAATAATCAATCTGATGAAGGCAAATCGCTATCAGCACTGGTACTGCGATATCATTATGGATGCCTTCGACTCTCAAGGCGTGGACTGGCCACAGCTGGCTCTCGCAATGGGGACGGTGGAGGCAAAGCAGCTCCCGAGTGACGCACTACCATCTTGGAAACTGATTGCGGCTCGCTGTGCAATGAAGACGGGAAAAGATCATGATGTCGCGCGCAAAGTCCTCTGTGAGAGAGACGTGATACCGCTTCTTGGGCTAAAGGAGGTGAATTTTGTAAAAACCTCATTGCTAACGCTAAAAGATTATTCCAACCTCTCAAAATTCATCGAAAATCGGCTGTCTTATGCTTCACCTGACGAAACAAAAGACTTGCTGGACGTCATCGTCGACAACAACCTGCAGTCGCGAGATGGCGTCTTCGACCAAACGATTGCTCATGAATGCAACAGAAATAGCGACGTCAGCCGTGTACTTCGGAGGTTTAATAAACTCTTTGAAGCACGAGATATTCCGGGGATGGAAACGGCAATCACAGCCATAGAATCCGTACTAGACGATTCAAGTCAAATCATAAAAATACTCGATTCGGCCATAGAACAAATCATCGAGTCCGCAACCCCTACCCTTGAACATCTGCTGAATAAGGTCATCATATTAAGACGTAACTATTGTGAATTCTCAGAATCTGAAATCTCTACTATCGTCAAATCCCTGCTCATAGGAAGATTCCTAAATACCGCGACACAGCTGCTCGAAAGCTTGATAGCTGCCGGCCAAACCGGCGTGGACGAATCTGACCTTATTCACGATATTTTCATCGATAAACCAGAGATCGTGTGTAAATGGCATTTCCTAATGTATGAAAAAAGCGAATCAGATAAAGTTGTCCATCACCACGCCAAGCAGCATATTCATTTCGCGTTGATGTGCACCATAAAACCAGAAGAACTTGCAAAAACAAGCCTGACGGTATCCCAAAAAGACATTTTACCTACCATGACCTTGCAGACTCTTGAAGCTATTTGCAAGTCTGCCAGCCAGCTTAATGAGTTTCTCGGTATTTTAGTTCATCAAATCGACGTAAATACGGAGCAATCAGGAGATCTCGTCCACTGGGCTATTCGACTGATAAATCAAAATAATATGGACCGAGAACTAGCTGCTTCTCTATTTAGAACATGGTCACAAAAGGTAGGTACTCGCACAGTACTCGGGATTTTATCAGAAGCAAACCTCTGGCTTGCTGCAAAAAATCATTCAGAAGCCCAACGTGCCTTTATTGCTATGCTGAGTGAGCCCGAAGTATTAGATATTCCAGACATCTGTCTTATGGGAATCGACGGCCTCGTCGCTTCAAAACCATCGAAAACACAGTTAGCGTCAGTTATTCAGACTCTGATCTCCTGGTCCGAAAGCACTCCGAAATCCGAAATGACCTCTCGACTCATCGAGAAATCGATTGAGCATGAGGTGGCATCGACTCATCACTTGCACATGATGATGGCGCACCATTTTGAATCCTCGTCCGCCGATAGACTTGGGAATATCGCAATTCAAGCACTCGCCAAGGCGGAGCGAACCGGGAATGGGGTTTCAAAACTACTCGCTGAGTGGCAGGAGTTGATGAGTCAACCCAACAGCCAATTAAAATGGAAACAGCTTATTGAATACTTGACAGGCGATCATTTACTGCGGCAACTGCGTCGCCCAGCTCGCTGTGAAGTTTTATTCTTACATGCGCAAAACCTCATCGATGATGAGAAGCGGCGATTTGATGCAATCCCACACCTTGAGGTGATCTCAACAGAAAACCCCATGGATAGCCGCGTCTGGATTCCGCTTTATTCACTTTATGAAGAGAGTGATGCCAAGCGGAAGTTGGTGTCTCATCTTGAAAAGGTTATACCGCTGATTGAGCGTGATAAGTCGCTACTTGAGAAGACGCCTTTTAATCTTGAATCACTAAGAAACACCTTAAAGCGAACAAGAAAGCTACTACTAGAACGTGAACCAGACAGCGCTTCCCACTCGCTTACAGGCAACACAGATCGGCCGCGTAACTTTGATCTCAACGACCATGCCGCACGACTTCAGCGCGCTTGGCTCGAGGCTATGCCTGCCGTTAAGATCTCGGCCATATCGGGAGACCCAACTTCAGACGCACAACCAAACGATGAAATCGCAAGTGGCAAAACAGATGCAAAACCGGACGCGAATCAAACCTCCGAACAGCCCGTATTTTACGGTTCGGCAGCGACAAATCTCGAGACGCGGCGAGAGGAGTCCAAACTTGAATTCAACACCCAATTCGACAAATCAGAAACCAAGAACGCACCGGATCTTCGAATCGTAGGAAGTCAAACCAACAACTCCGCTCATCAAATAATAAATTGGCGCGACGTTGTTACTAATGGTAATTCCTATCCAAATGCAACGCGCGGCGTTATGACTATGGCATTCGCTAGCGAACTTGAAAAACACATCGCCGTCCAATGCGTCGCGATAGTCGGTGGAGACACTGAATCGCTCAAGGGTTGGCACTGGCAAGTTTGGCGAGACCTTCAAGCGTTTCAGTACCCTATGACAACGTCTGGCAGATTACCAAAAGATATTGGCCTCGTTGACTATGGCGGACAGCTACACAAGCTACTTCGAATGATAACGCCTATTTTAGCGCGTAGTCACAGGGGTAAATTCGTCGCAAAGACTTACTTTGCGCAAAGAGGGCTGCCACAGTCGACCGAATCGCGCCAAGTCGAGTTGTCGCATCCTGCGCTTGCTAGGAGCGCTTTGGGTATAATCGAGTCTCAGTTAGCTCAATCAAAAGTTCGGTTGTTTGACACTCCCGGCCTTGGCAAAGACGTCTTCTTTGACTTAAGTCAGCGAGCTTTACATTTTGACGGAAACTGGCAACTCAACCTGCCGCCATCTATACTGACTTACCGTATTATTGAAACATTTTTACACTTCCAAAAAGGAAGTTTGCCCATAATAACGCTAAACGCTGAAACGGCTATCATACCAGCCATAGACATTATCAAAGAGATTTTGTCCGCCAATGGCTTATCTCGGATCCGGCTTGCATTTGGCTTTGAACATCGAGACGTCCAATCACAAATCAAGGCATTGAATCACGATAAGCTTAATTCACTGCTATCATGGAATAAAGACAAAACCGCAGACGACATAAAACGCCTGCAACAGGAAATCCGGTTTAAAATATTAGCGGAGACGCTTGCTATGACCCTTGATCTAGTGGGACTCTGCGAAGCCATTAATGGAGAGAATCTTTGTATTGATAGCCGCCTGAGTGCCGGAGACTACAGATTCCTCGATCCGCTCTCGTCAAAATTAATACTATTGGCGACAAAACTTACTATCTAAGGTTCCTTGCCGACTCTGTCATTCGAAATGGCATAGATTTTTCGAGTCCGGACGCCTTTGTCAAAATAGCCAGCCAACGATCAAAACCCAAGGCATTACCGGCACAAGGCTCCGTAAATCCTCGCATCGACATTAAAAAACTTTCGT
>JBEIGW010000240.1:0-4430 GCA_040381655.1 Deltaproteobacteria bacterium | reverse complement strand
GAGTGGAGGTTCGAGCCTACTAACCCCGGAGTCGTCAATAATAATGACAACGCCAAAAAAGCTCAATAATGGCAGCGACACTCAATACGGCTATGGCTGGTTTGTTGACATGTTTGACGGAAATCGACGCATGTCCCACACTGGCAGTACCGTCGGCCAAAAGCATTCGATTGCAATTTTCCCTGAGAAAAAACTTGGGATTGTAATCCTGACCAACAGGCAAAACTCTGCCCCATGGTTGATTCAGGATAAGATTGCTCACCACATATTAAGCACTTGGTCTGCCGGGCACAAAAACACAAACCCCTGATATCAGATTCAACTTTTTCTGGAAGCTTAATCAACGGTTTTGACAGCTTTTTCTAATATTTATTAAGTTATGCCCAAAAGTTCCGATACCGCCCTACGGAGGACGTCATGCTTGCTTTAACATCATCCATGACAAGACTTTGTGTCATCACCACCCTGTCGGTGATTACGTGGTCATGTAAACCGGCCGACGGCAACTCCACCTTAAAGGCGGTTGACCAGTTTGCTGGCTCAACGACACGTTATAGCTGTAAAGGCGAGCACCAAGGCAACGACGTGTACTTGCCATATATCCGAGGCATCACATCCGAGGCGAAAAAGAGTGCTATTTTGGATGCTCTTAGCGCAGTGCCAACCGAGCTGAAGGACAGGATATTACGTGGCCCTATAAAATCATTCGTCGAACTTACTAGCTCCATCGAGTCCGTTTGCAAGGAGTCGTCAATCATCAAAGCAAATTCAAAAAACAAGTCGACCGTATTTGCTTGCCCAAAGATCGTTAACGGTGAGGCCATCATATACGTGGATCAAAAGCCCGAAAATATCAGAGCTGGCCTCGTAAGAGGGCTAGCTTATTATGTTATCGCAATAGACAGCCAAATAGACATCAGCGCCTCATCAGACTCCCAGGTCGTGATCGGCTTCGTTCCAGATAGCGACGTCAAAACAGCAACAAGGCATCAAGCAGCCTTAGTCTTTTTAGATGAGGTGTACACCAGGCAAAAAACTCTATCGATTTTTGAGACGATCCTTCCACGCGATGTCATTAACGCTAAGACAAAAGCTGATCGTGATGCTGCCTTCTTTGACCCATCAAAAACTAACGTAGACGATAGGGATGCCTTCAGTTCATATTTTATTGCAGAGGTTATGGACTCCATGATGTGCTCAACTGAAAGCAGAGGCGCTTTCGCAGCGTCTTTCCCAAATACGTTCGCGCTTTTTAGCAAGCCTGACTTGCCTAGAGAGGAATCGAATGCCTCCGAAGGCTTCAGTCTGGCTGCCAAAGCAACAACAACCATGCCATCTCCTTCGAATGTCTCAATGACTCGATCGGAGGTTTCACAGGCGGTCACTCGAATATCTCAACAGCCGTCTTCAAGCTCAAGCCGATCGAGCTTTCCCGTCCAAGGCGCTATGAGTACTGGCCGCACCATTCTCGATGAAGATACCGGCAAGCGCTACGCGATGTATCAAAAGGGCAACGACTGGTTCTACCAGAAAGACGACGGGAGAATTCGACAAACCCCAGTTCACACTGAAATTGGAACCATGTACGATGTAAACTCGTTTGCAGCACCAAAACGCATGAGCTTGGGTTCGTTCGCAAGTCCCACATCAGTAAGAACACCCGTTTCGAGCGTTCCTTCAAACGCTCGCGCGACCTTCGGAAACTTGGCTCTGTCTAACGCAACCCAAATGGCATACAGAACAGCGGGTAACGCAGTTGGCGGCCCACTAGGTGGCTTTGTAGCGCAGAACGTTGGTCCGTCCTTGACTCGTTATGCCGCACCAGCTTTCGGACGTTGGCTTTCCAGCGGATCTCAGCAGTCTAGTACACCCAACTTTTTTTCTAGATTTTTAAGCTTCTTTGGCCAGTAAATAATCTGTAAATCCTCATGCTATCACGCAAGAAACCGGACTACCCTAGGACTCCGAGATATAATTGAACGTTACTACTGATGAGTCTCTTGTACCTGCCGAGCAAATTCTGGCTGTAATCGTTGTTGTCTTCTCAATCAATAAGTCCGCCTCTTTCACAATATGACCTGACACTTTCGAATCGGGACAACGAGGCTCAGATCCGTCTAATGTGTAACTAATCGCCTGACCGGCAGCATTGTACAAACGAACGATGATCGGCATCTTGTGGGACCCGGGCGTCACAGATACTTGAGCTGAATCATCGCCCAAAACATCGTCTTTGATGTATTTCAAACGCCAGGATCCTAAGTGATTTTCGGCAACATAAACTGTAGCTGGATTCAACACGTCAGCAAAACGCTGCCCCACATAAATAGCGGCGTCATACTGCCGATCGCCGTCGATATCCAAGAACCCCATCCACGCATCACCAGAATCAATCTGTTTGATTTCCATCGTTGGCTTAATTCTCTCTACTTGGCCCATAACTAACGCGCTTAATGCCGTCGATCCCTGCGACGGCAACGAATCAAAATGCAATGCGCATTTATCACCCTGACATGGAACATTAAATACACTTAAGCCAACATTCGATAACTCTTGAAGTGGTCTCACCATTAAACCTAAAGGCTCTTTTGTAAGTCTAAGCTTGAGGGGTTGTGTTGGTTCTATGTCAAAGACACCCGGACCAGGATGATCTAAACCCGATTCAAAAAGAAGACCAGGCCCAGGGTCTTGATTCTTAAGTCTCGAAAAGAAAGGGGGAATCCTGGGATAAATCAGACCATCCTTACCGTTTAAGTCTCGCGCGAGAAACGAGTAACTCACCGCTGTTTGACCTGCGTCAAAATGACTTTTGGATGGAATATCTTTCAAAGCTCGAAAAAATTCAGACAGCGACTTCTGGGACCGCAAACCGTTAACGGATGTATCCACATCCAGAGCTCGATCAATCGACGAGGCGGCGCCTATCCTCAGATCACCAAGAAACCGTCTTTTCCATGTCTGGACGCCACTAGACTCAGCGCCTGATCTGAATATTAACGGAGCAGGATCTTCATACGTAAGATCTCGAATAGAAACGTAACCACTTGTGCTTGGCGTTGCCTTGATTTTGACAAACTTACGACCAGCATCCCAACTACCCAGATCTACCAAACTTCCGAAGGGAATGTGATCCACGACCGCAGCGTCTGACTTTGCGGACGCAGTCACCGCCGCATACGCTGACTTTACGTAAGCGCTTGCTCTGGCAGGATTGTAGCGTAACTCTTCAGTTATCTCGCCAGCAGGCTGCAACGCTGACTCACGCACCGGCTGCTGCATTAGGACATTGTCACTGACGGCGACTTCAGACGGTTTTTCTTTCATATAGACAAAACGAACAGCTAACGAAAGAACCGCGACAACCACGAACGCCAACAGCGATTCAAGAATTAATGTCACCAAAACAGGGCCATTTAATTTTTTACTGGGCGTCATCAAACAGTCGTACCTTTCTCTCTCACATCTACCCTAAGCGCAATTTTGGTTATAACCTGATCGATCCTCTATTCTGTGGATCTGCCAATTGCCGCCAACATTGTGTCCAATAAACAAGAACTTGTAGGGCGACGCACTTGTTTGACCACCAAAGTAAATTGCGACATCTTGCCATGTATCCCCATTCAGATCCGCAAAAGCCCACATGAAATTTGGATCTCCCTTATGGGGCCTTGTCGTCAATGTTGCCGTCGTGGACTTTTTTATATCAACAATGACCAACTCAAGTTTTGACGAGATTGCCTGATCACTTTTAACAGAAATGCTAAACGGGTAGCACTTTGTAGCAACATCAAGTTGCTGAAGCGAGGTAGACTGCCCACCTTGGTTTGCGGGAACTCGTCTTACCGGCAATTTTGTCTTAACAATCATTGAACCCACAGTTGACTGATTTGTCTTTTCGCGTTCTAAAAAAATCGCAGGCTTAAAAGACGACTGGCGAATTATATGCAAAAGAATCGACGGATCGGACGGGTATATAACCTCGGAGGACGAGAGAAACATGTAGCGAAGACTTGAATTCGAAAAATCAAACGAAGCTTTTGTCGGAAGCTTATCTAGCAGTTCAAGAAATAAATTATAATGACGGCTCAGCTCATCCGAATTCTGACTAGGGCTTACCGAAACCACAACGTCGTTAGCCTGGAACCCAAAATGGCCATCAAAATCAAAGACACTAAAGGCCCTTTCCGACGAGACGAGGTCTTTACTCACGTACCCAATCTGTCCATAGGACGTCATGACCTTTAGAAAACCGGTCTGATCGGGCTCACCCAGGATCTCTAGGACATCACCCTTAGATAATTGTCCTAAAAGTCCCCCGCCTGGCTTTAAACGAATATTGATGACATCAGCCGCAACAAAAGCTCGTTTCGCTTTCTCGTTATAAACGTACTTTCTTAAATGCCCGCTCGTGTTTAAATATTCAAAAGACG
>JBEIGW010000239.1:0-4470 GCA_040381655.1 Deltaproteobacteria bacterium | reverse complement strand
GCCGTCCTCGTTACCCCTAACTCTGTACCCCTGGCAGGAGATCAAGAATGTCATCACAACGACGATAAAAAGGTTTAAGGGAGCTGCCATTAATCCTCCAAACGACCCAGATTGGCCACGGGCCCACCATGGAGACACTAGCACGGACAGTATCGTGGCCCCGTCAACTCTCAATCTTCTCAACTATCAATTCAAGAAGCTCGTGAGGTCGACCGTGGAAGTCTTTAATCTGATAGGTATCGTCAAACCATTCACGAATTGAGTCTTTTTCGCCTTTTTTTGCCTTTTTTACCAAATCATCGTGAGTCTTTGTTAGCTCAACCATACGCTCCATGACGCCCGTGGCGGATGGATTCGTTGGGGTATAAATTTCGCGAACGTATCTGAAAATAAAATAGAGACTCACGGGGTCCAATTCTGAAGCCGTTTTATGAATCGTCGCTGCAGATGCTGTACCATTTTCAATCGCATCTAACGTCCACTGGGCACTGCGTAATTCACTCACAAGCAACCCCTTTTGCTTAAGTTTTGCACTAAATTAAAACCTACCCCAACTAATGTACCACAATTGCTTAAGCAGCAAAAAACATTTACGCTTTTCTTCTCACGTTTTTCGCAAAAAAGCCCCAGAGAGCCTGGGGCCATGCTTTAAAACAGAACCTGCCGTTAGGAACACTCATATGCAAAAAGACTTACGGATTCGTCGTGCTGCTGTGCTTGGCTCTGGAGTTATGGGTGCCCAAATAGCCGCTCTACTTGCTGCTGCAGGCGTTCGCGTACATCTTCTCGATCTAGCTAGTACGGATGCTCCGAAAGATCCAAAGGACGCTGCTCTAGTCGGGAAAAACACACGGTCTGCTCGTAGTATTCTAGCCGTCAATAACCTGAAAATCCTGAAACCGTCGCCTCTCTACTCTATGCAGGTTCTGTCGGCGATCATACCAGGCAATCTTGAAGACGACATGGCCGTACTTCGTGAGTGCGACTGGATTATTGAAGCGGTGATTGAGAAGCTCGACGTCAAACAAGAACTGTTTAAGCGCGTGATGGAGTATGCAAAACCAGGAATTCCCATCACGACAAATACTTCAGGAATAAATTTGGACGATATCGCAAAAAATATGCCGGAGGAATTCGTCACTAACTTTTTTGGGACTCACTTTTTCAACCCCCCACGTTACATGAAACTTCTAGAAGTCATCCCTCATGGATTGACCCGCAAGGAGCTCATATCTCAATTTACGTCGTGGTCTGAGAATACGCTTGGTAAGGGTGTGGTGCACGCATTCGACACGGTAAACTTTATCGCTAATCGCATAGGAGTATTTGTCAACCAAGCCACTCTTCAAGCCATGGGTCGACATGGACTCAACATAGAGACCGTTGACGCTCTCACTGGTAAGCTTATGGGACGCCCATCGTCTGCAACGTTTAGAACCATGGATGTTGTAGGTCTTGACACCTTTGCGCACGTCGCCAAAAACACCTTTGATCGAGCGCCAAAAGATCCGTATCGCGATTGGTTTAAAATGCCCAAGTGGCTCGATGAATTGGTGGCCAGCGGACGGCTGGGGCAGAAAAGCAACAATATTGGCTGCTATAAAAAGGACAAAGACTCCCAGGGTAAAACAGTCATTCTCGCATACAGACCAGATGAAAAAGACTACGCCTCTCAAGACGTAGACACAATCGACTGGCTAAATTCGGCAAGCAAGGACGCTGATCTCATCAAGAGACTCTCAGCCGTTATCGATCAACCAGGAAAACATTCCGAATTCGTATGGAACATTCTACGTGACACATTTAGCTACTCAGCTCTATTAATGGATGAAATCGCTGGTGGGGTGCCGAAGCCGGTAGATGACGCTATTAAATGGGGATTCAACTGGGAGATGGGCCCCTTTGAACTCTGGCAGGGACTTGGTTTCGAAAAGATACTGGACCGAATGCGCTCCGAAAATACGCCGCTTCCGGAATGGTGCAAACCGGGTGTTAAGTTTTATGATATCGCACCTAGCTCTACCGATTGGACGAGACGAGGGCCGAGTGATCAGTATTTTTCACAGAAAGCTGCCAGGCCAAAAATTATTGCAAAGTCCTACGATTTTCGTTTGCCTAAATTTGCCCTCGATGGTGACCCGCGGACTGTTGCAAGTATCAAAAATGCTACACTCCTCGATATCGGTGACGGCGTTGCCTGCCTGACTTTTCACAGCCGAATGAACGCACTAGACAGCTCAATCATTGAATTTATTCTCAATATCAACTCAAAGGTTGCATCGTCTTTTGACGCGCTTGTCATCGGTAACGACGGAGACGCATTCTCAGCAGGCGCAAACCTCAAAGAGATTCTTGAAGTTATTGGAAAAAAAGACTGGAAGCGGATTGATCAGTTTATTCGGATGTTCCAAGGAGCGCTGCAAACAATCAAATATGCTCCGTTTCCAGTCGTAGCCGCAACACACGGCATGGCACTCGGTGGCGGCTGCGAAGTTGCCCTTCACTGTGCACACCGGATTTGCGCAGCAGAAACGTATGCAGGCCTCGTTGAAATCGGTGTGGGACTGCTTCCAGCGGGAGGCGGCACAAAAGAGTTGGCTCTTCGCTCCTACGAACTCATGTCGCTTGCTGAACGGGCAGATCCAATGCCCTTCCTCCAAAGAGCATTCCTCCTTATCGGCATGGCAAGGACGTCTACTTCGGCTTTTGAAGCTATAGATATGGGTCTACTACCCGCTACTTCGACAGTCTCAATCTCAAGAGATCACGTTGTATCGAGAGCGAAAGATCAGGCTATACAAATGGTGAAGTGCGGCTACTCGCCACCACTACCCCGAAACGACATCAAGGTCCTTGGAGATCCTGGCGTCCAGACATTCAAAATGATGCTATATAACATGAAAGAGCAACGTCAGATTTCTGAACATGACGCCTTTATCGCCGAGCGAGTTGCCCGTGTTCTATGCGGCGGCGAGATCGATGGTGGGCTCTCCGTCAGCGAACAGCACTTTCTTGATCTTGAAAGGGAGGCTTTTGTTGAACTATGTCAGACTGAAAAAACCGTGGCTCGTATTGAACATATGCTGAAAAACGGCTCACCACTTCGCAACTGAGGACGAAACCATGAAACACGCCTATATTGTAACTGCCCTCCGAAGCCCCGTGTGCAAAGCGTTTAAAGGATCTCTTCGGGCAAAAAGGCCCGATGAACTCTGCGCCGATGTGATCCGAGGAATACTGGAAAAAACGCCAACGTTTGATCCATCTGAGATTGATGATGTGATCGTAGGATGCGCCATGCCCGAGGCCGAACAGGGCATGAACATCGCACGCTTCACGGTACTTTTAGCTGGACTACCGGAAAGCGTACCAGGAGTCACCGTTAACCGCTTCTGTTCCTCAGGGTTACAAACAATCGCCATGGCAGCCGACCGAATTATGGCAGGACAAGCCGATTGCATATTGGCAGGCGGCACAGAGAGTATGTCTTTAATCCCCATGATGGGCAACAAAGTGGTTGCTAGTCGTGCCATGAACGAACTTCATCCGAGCGCGTATCTTGGAATGGGCATGACGGCTGAAAACGTTGCTGCTGATTATAGAGTCTCTCGTGAAGAGCAAGATATATTTGCTTGCGAAAGCCATCAAAAAGCCATCAAGGCTATCTCTGGCGGGCTATTCAGCAGCGAGATAATACCCGTGACGGCGACCGCGCGGCTCCTAGGCGACAACGGCAAGGTCGAGGTTCGACAGTCGATTGTAGACGTTGACGAAGGAGCACGATCTGATACGTCAGTGGCCGGTCTTGCCAAACTTCGTCCAGCGTTTCTACAACAAGGAGGAACTGTCACAGCAGGCAACAGCTCCCAAATGAGTGACGGAGCAGCCATGAGCCTGATCTGTAGCGAAGACTTCATCAAAAGATATAAATTAAATCCTATCGCTCGATTTGCGGGATATTCTGTTGCGGGCGTGCCTCCTCGCGTGATGGGAATCGGTCCAGTCGCTGCCATTCCAAAGGCCTGCAAACTTGCAGGAATATCCCAGGATAAGATTGATCGCATCGAATTAAACGAAGCGTTTGCGGCTCAGGCGCTCGCCGTCATAAAGTCACTAAAACTTGATCCAAGTAAGATCAACCCCACTGGCGGGGCAATCGCCCTTGGTCATCCGTTGGGAGCCACAGGTGCAAAACTTACGGCCTCTCTGCTTCATGGACTACGCCGAGACAAACAGAAATGGGGAATGGTATCGATGTGTATTGGCACAGGAATGGGCGCGGCCGGAATCTTTGAACTCCTCTAGCCTAGCCCGCTGTTTGTTACTTTTTGATTAGATCGACAAAACCCTTGATTTTTGCCTCATGTGCATCGACGGTCAAGCAGCGCAAGTTCGTGACGACAGCCTGATCAATATCAGGGAAAGCGCCATTAACCTTCGGTATCTTGACCCACTGGCTACCTGATAACT
>JBEIGW010000238.1:0-4486 GCA_040381655.1 Deltaproteobacteria bacterium | reverse complement strand
GCATAACCCTCATGAAGGTTGGCGTAGGGATCACGTTTTGAACTGATTTTACTTCTCGTCTTCGGGGGTGAAAAACTGCTTTATGCGAGGCCAATAGGACGAAAAATCTTTTTCGCCCGAAATGTCATAATACATAACATCGTTTTCTTCCGGGACATGCTGCAGCTGAAAGCCGTGACCGATCTCGTGAGCGAAAAGCTTTCTAAGCTCCGTGTTTATGACGCCATTTTTTTCATCCGTATTATTCGACTCAAGGAAATCTTGGTCAAACTCTACCTGGAGACTGTAAGTCACTGTCTCGGTCGACTTTGTGCCTGGAACTGGTACCATCAGCCCTTCGCGCTCAGTCGAGGAGAACCATTGCCCCCAGCCGACCTTACCATCGCGCTTTTCGAGCCCTTTAGTAATGATGACGGGACAGTTTGCAGTGTCGGGGGAATCAGAAAATTCAAGCGCCGAAAAACCGACGTTGTTGTTGTAATCTTGAATCAGTCGCTTAACGATCGGAGCAAAAGTTTGGTCACTATTTTTGAGTGCTAACACATAGGACTTTACTTCAGACCTCTCAAGTCGGGCCGTCCCACAAGACGAAAATACGAGTGCGACGAGGATAGGAAGAATAAACGAAGGCCACATGAGACTCTCCACAACAATCAACAACAGCAACTTAGGCACCAGCAGCAGAAGAACAGCAACTCGGGGGAGAACCCGATGAAAAGCTTTTAATATAATTTTATTAGAAAGTCAATATTTTATTGAAATTTTTAATATTCTATGGCTCGGGATTGTCTGTATCGGCTGTTTTTTAAATTTTTACCCAATGATTACAAAGGATTCCGTCTGGCTCTCATGGCATTGGAACTTTTTAAGGGGATCTCGAGGTGGACCGCACAGGACAAGGCCCCCTCGCGGGAGATCAAAGCCCCCGCCGTGAGCGTGGCAAACCAGTACCCCATCTCGCATCTCGCCAAATTCACTTAGCTTTACTGGCTGATGAGCGCATTGGTCCAGGAAGCAAAGAAGCTGCCCCTTTATCCGCACTAAGATGAGGTCCTGGCCCCCCAAACTGCGGGCTACAATCTGGCCCTCTGGAAAATCAGCGGGCTTACCGGCTGAATAGCTCTGGCCCATTGCCATCAAAGCACGCCTCGACGCTCCTGATCCCGTTCGATAGCCCTGAAGAGAGCACCGAAGTTACCCTCCCCGAACCCGAGGTTGTTTTTGCGTTGAATGAACTCAAAAAAAATCGGTCCGATGACATTTTTGGAAAAAATCTGGATGAGATATCCGCTGTCATCGCCGTCCACTAGTAAATTGTGCTTCTGTATTTTCACTTGGTCTTCTGTCACATTCGGCACCCGCGCAAAAACATCTCGATAGTAATCCTCGTCAATGTCGAGTGTTTCAAGACCCGAACCAGCCATCTGATCCATAGTCTTCAGAATATTTGGAGTCAGAAGCGCAATGTGCTGAATGCCCGGACCTTTGTATTCATTTAAGTACTCGTTAATCTGACTCTTTGACTCAGTACCCTCATTGATCGGTATACAAAAACTACCGCATGGTGAACGAAGCGCATAACTGAGGAGTCCTGTTTTTTGTCCACGGATATCGAAGTATCTGACCTCTTCAAATCCGAACACATTTTTATAGAAGTCCGCTAGGGGCTTGAGTTCCCCTTGATAGACGTTATTTGTCAGATGGTCCATCAACGCAAAACCCCTACCGTCGACCATTTCAGGTTTTGCGGCTGGAACAAAGCCCATGTCACCGTAACGTCCTGGATTTTTGTGATCATCGATAAAGTAAATAACACTGTCGCCCACACCAAGAATTGCGGGTACTGGCTTACCATGCCTCACATAGTCGCTCTGTGGAGCAGGTTTTGCGCCCCTGGCGATAGCCGTTTCAAAAGCCTTTTTCGCATCCTCTACCCGCCAGCCGGTCGCACACGCACAAGGTCCGTGCTGTTTTGCAAACGTTTCAGCAAATGTGTTTGGCTCTCGATTGACCAGAAAATGGATATCCCCTTGATTGTAGTAATCGATAGCTTTGCTGGCATGAGTTTTTGTCAGGGAAAAACCAAGAGACTTAAAAAGTTTCTTTAGCTCATTCGGATTTGGGGATGCAAATTCAACAAACTCGAAACCGCAGATTCCAACTGGATTATTCTTATCGACCGTCATTCGAATGACCCCCTAGCGTTAACCGAAAACATAGTGGTTAATAAGCATTTTTATGAATAAACCCACGAACAAAAGTTAGCAAGAGAATCCGAAAATCAAACCATAGCGACCAATTTTGGATATAGTAAAGATCACACTCGATCCTCTTTTCAATACTTGTATCCCCTCGCCAACCATTTACCTGGGCCCAACCCGTGATGCCGGCCTTGACTTTATGGCGCAGAAAGTAACCTGGGATCTTCCGACGAAAGTCATTCACAAACACAGGCCTTTCGGGGCGCGGTCCCACAAGGCTCATATCACCTTTGAGAACGTTAAAAAACTGTGGCAACTCGTCAAGACTGGTTTTACGCAAAAATTTGCCGAGCCAGGTGGCACGTCCATCAGCCGCGGATGCGAATACGGCGCCCGTTTTCTTCTCCGCATCTACAGGCATCGATCTAAACTTCAACATCATAAACGTTCGACCATCCAATCCCATTCTTTCCTGACGATAGAAGACCGGCCCAGGGGAAGACAAGGGAACCAATACTGACACAACAAACATAACGGGCGAAAACACAAACAAAGCAAACAACGCGCCACAAATATCGACCATACGCTTAAAAATACTTTGCACTCCCGCCAGCGGGCTATCATGCACACTAATGACTGGCACTCCCGAAATCAGCTCAATGCCAGCGGCGAGCTTTGTAAGCTTCATCAAGTCGGGAAGCAGCTTAACGTCTGGGACCTGGTTGGCGATAGCTTCTAGGTTTGATTCTATCCAGCTAAAATTTTTATAAGGCAGGGCAATAATCACTGTCTGCATCGGATGCTCGACGAAAAACTGAGCCCAATCCGTCTGCTCGTCGTACAAGCTCAGACCACGCGCCTGAGCAACACGACGTCCCATTTCCACATGATCGAGATCACCAACCAAAACAACACCAGACACGTCGTTGGCTGAAATTTCGCCTAAACTAGCCATCCTGATGGCTGTCTCAATAAATTCACCACCACCAATGATGAGTGTCTTCCTGGGCGTTGCCCGTCGCCTATAAACTCGCAGAGCCTTCCTAACCATACTGCGACCAAAAATGATCATGATCGGGTGGGCCACGGCAAATAACGCCATCACGATTCTCGAATAACGGTACTCTTCATAAAAGTATGTAAACGCAATAAAAGTGATCGTAGCTAACGCACACGATTGAATGACATCGATGGCCTCCAGTATCGCACTACGATGCCGGTTACTTCGTCTGTAAAACCCAGCCGCTGCAAAAACACCCAGCCAAATCACCGCGATAAATGGAACTAATTTAAAGTAGAGACCAGCCTCGGGGATACCCTTAGATGCTTCAAGACCGACGTTAAATCTGAAAAACCATGCCAGAAGCCAAGCGGCAAGAACCATAACGACATCAACCGTCATGCGAATGAGCGTTAAAATATTCTGCTTACGTGGATTCATGCCTAGAAAACCTTTTTCACGAAAAATCCTGAGTCATCAATTCGTCCAACGTCACCCGCATTTTTGAGATAAAATTCTCGCGACTAAACTTACCGGCAAATTCTTGAATCTTCGATTGATCCCATGTCAATGTCTCTGATTGCTCCAAAGCCTTCACCAGTGATTCCGCAGTCGACTCGGCGAAAAAAAGTCCCGTTTGCCCTTCAATAACAAAGTCCAAGGCACCGCCACGCTTCAACGCTATGACAGGCTTGCCGCTGGCCATCGCTTCGATTGCCGTGATTCCAAAATCCTCCACGCCTGGAAAAATAAACGCTTTGGCTCCAGCAAAAAGCTTCGTCCATTGCTCGTCATTAGGCGCATTGATGATCGTTGTGTGATTTCCGGCTAGTTGACGCAGACGCGCTAATTCAGGCCCTTGACCCGCCACAATAAGCTTTTTTCCCAGGCGTTCACAGGCTCTAATAGCCAAATCAAATCGCTTGTATGACACGAAGGCTCCCGCAGCGAGAAAATAGTCACTGGTGTTTTCAGAGGCTTTTAACGTAAACCGAGACACATCCGTTGGCGGCGGGATGACCAAGGACCGGCGTCCATAATATTTTTTTATTCGTTTCTGCACGAACGTTGAGTTCGCCACAAATAAATCAACACGCGCAGACGAAGTGACGTCCCACGCCCGCAAAATAGAGCTGATAAAACTAACAACAAAATTGACGAACGGAATTTTACGCGTCCAACCAAGATACTCTGCACGCTGATCCCAGATGTATCGCATCGGAGAATGCATATAGCAAAGATGCTTTGCATCGGGATCAACAATCACGCCTTTAGCAACGCAACT
>JBEIGW010000237.1:0-4493 GCA_040381655.1 Deltaproteobacteria bacterium | reverse complement strand
GGAGTCACCGAGTATTTACCAGTGTCCTCAACAGGCCATCTCATATTAGTCGACAACTGGTTAGGCCTTCGCGGAAATGGCTCATTCACCCAGGAACAAAAAGACGCTATCGAAGCGTTTGAAATCGTCATCCAAAGCGGCGCTATAATTGCCGTGCTTTACGCTTATACGAGCAAAGTTAAAGAGATGCTACTTGGTCTAATCGGTAAAAATCCGGCCGGGAAAAAGCTACTGATTAACATCACGGCCGCCTTCATTCCGGCTATGATTATTGGCCTTCTACTCCACAAAATGATCAAAACTCATCTTCAGCAAGAGTGGCCGACCGTATTTGCTTTGGCGATTGGCGGAGTCGCGATGGTGGTATGGGACCGTTCAGACATGGCAGCCCAGCGGCGAGACAATGGAAAATCCATCGATGCTCTTGATATGCGAAGTGCGCTTAAAATCGGACTATTGCAATGTGTGGCCATGTGGCCTGGCACATCCAGGTCCATGATGACTATACTGGGCGGCCAATGGGTGGGTCTTTCGCCCGTTGCAGCTGCTGAGTTCTCCTTTCTACTAGGACTACCGACCCTTCTTGCTGCCACTGCGTTCAAAGCGTTTAAGGACGGGCATCATTTGATAAACCACGTAGGTATTGACGCTATCACGGTGGGTCTTGCTGTGGCGGCTATTTCAGCATTTATATGCGTCAAAGGTCTCGTCGCCTGGCTTGGTAAACACGGACTTCAGCCTTTTGGTTGGTACCGGATGTTGCTTGCGGTTATCGTTGCGCTGCATCTATCGTCGTAGGTGATTGATGACCGTTGCCTTTATCATTCTATTATTTCTACTCCTCACTGGATGCGCCGTACTCACGCTCTTTGGCCTTCCCGGAAACTGGGCCATCTTAATCGTAACGCTGCTCTTCACTGTACTAGTGCCACCAACATCTGGCATCGTAATCGGAGCACCTGTTTTGGTTTGTATGCTCCTCCTGGCAATTCTTGGAGAAATCTTTGAGTTTGTCTTGAGCGCTGCAGGACTGGCCAAGGGTGCAAGTCCTAGAGGCGCATTCTTAGCACTCGTCGGCTCGATCATTGGAAGTTTTTTTGGCGCTGGTGTCTTAAGCATTGTGCCCATTATAGGTACGGTTATTGGCCTGATATTTGGCGGAGCTTTAGGCGCATTGATCGGCGCCTTTATTGGCGAGAAATCTCTTGGCAAGGATCATGACGAGAGCTTACGGCTCGGCAAGATTGCGTTCTGGGGGCGACTATTTGGCAGTATTACCAAAATTCTAATCGCAGGAGTGCTGCTTGTCATGGCGGTCACAGCGGCCATTATTTGAAAAATGCGCTCAATTCATGGTGATACGTTTACTTCAGCGACAACTCGAACACCATCGGCCAATACTTGCCCGTCACGTAGAGCCTTCGCTTTGTCTTATCCCACGCAAGCCCGTTGGCTACAGCCTCCATCGATAAGCCATTCGGAACCAGTGTAGACAGGTCTATCATGGAATCAATAACCCCAGTTTTAGGATTAATAACAACAACAGTTGAAGACATGTAGACGTTTGCCATAATTTTACCGTCGACCCACTCGAGCTCATTAAGTCGATCAAACTCTTGTCCCGCGAGTGTAACTTTTATTGTTTTCTTTGGCTTCAAAGTCTTCATATCAACTTCAACGAGACCGCTTGAACCGTTAGATACCCAGAGAGATCCACCACCGGCTGCAAGCCCCCAACCTTCTCCAACCCAAAAAGACGTCGACTTCAGATTAAATCCAGATTTTTCAGAGAATCCCCAGCGTAAAACAAGACCTTCACGCCAAGTCAGCTGAAAGACGTCCTCCCCATGACGCGTGACCCCCTCGCCGAAATGGCTTTTATCAAGACTCGTTCGCGATTTAACAACTCCCGTGGTCCTATCAACTCGTCGGATCTCGCTTTTTCCGTAATGCCCTGTGGACTCGAGAAAATAATGTTTATCCCAGACTTCAAACCCCTGCGTAAACGCCGATGGATCGTGAGGACTTTCATTGGTTTTAGTCCACGACAGTACCTTAGGTTGAACTTGAGCGACGGGCTTTCTGACCTTGCCAGCGTATGCGATGCCGGAAATCAAAAATGCTAGAGTAGAGACCGACCAAAATTTATTTATCGGCAGGATGCGGCAGACTAGGATTAGCTTTAACTGGGGCAGAACCAACGCTTCAAACCTTTAGACTAAACGGCGTGAAATCTGTCTTGTGGTCATAATAGTCTTCGTTCTCTGCTCGCTTGATCGCCGCCACAATCTTATACGTAAATGGCGTAGCGAGAACTTCCCACATGACCTTTAAGACGTAGTTTGTAATAGCTACCGTGATGAGTAATTTGAGATCCCAAATTCCCAAGAACGCGAGCGGATAGAAGATGCTCGTATCAACGGCCTCCCCACAGATCGTCGATCCGATTGTACGCATCCAAAGGTGTTTTCCGGCAGTGAGAATTTTCATTTTGGCTAATACAAATGAATTTGTGAACTCACCTGCAAAGTAGGCCACCATGGAGGCGAGGACGATACGGGGCGTAGAGCCAAAAACCTGTTCAATCGCCTGCTGACCTGTGTAACCCTCCGCAGGTGGTAGACTAATGACCACCCAGGACATAAACGCGGCAAAAATCAAAGCACAAAACCCTGCCCAGACAACTCTTCTGGAACGTGCGTAACCGTAAACTTCTGTCAAAATATCACCAAAAAGATAGCTGATTGGGAAAAATAGATTACCGCCGCCGAAGGTCAAGCCGCCGACAGTGACCACTTTTGTCACGCCGATCAGATTGGAGCAAAGAAGCACGGTCACGAAGACGGCCATGATGAGATCGTAATATTTGTAGCTACGGGGGTTCTGTTGCATAAAATCCTCAGAGAAATCTTCTGACGCCTTATCTTAACACGTACGCAGAGTGTCCTCTATTATATTTAACTGATTTCATGATACAATTTTAGACGCCTCAAACAGTGCTCTGCGGGACAGACCGAGAACCTCCGATGGACTGCAAAAGAAACATTCCTAGCAAAATATACCTTGGACGTTCGGATGATGCATTTAGTCTCGCTGAAGTAATGATCGCACTTGGTATCTCTGGGTTTTTGATCTTGGTAGCCAATCAAATGCTATCCGACATAAACAAGTGGATGGCGAGTATCACCGTCGATGTCGAACTAGTTGAGATCGCGCAGAGAATAAGTGGTAGCGTGGACTGTGACGAAACCTTCAAAAAACTCGGCATAAACTCAGGAGTGGGCCCGAGCTTTTCCACCCAAGTCCCATTGTACGATAAAAATGGACGCTCACTTTTTCAAAACCATACGCTAACAGGCACGTTTGCTGCATATAAAAGAGTTATGGATGACTGGCTTGTTGACTCCAAGTGGATGGGCCAAGGATTTACAATTCGAGTTGGTAAGGCGTCTAAGAAACCTAGCATCTGGGCCAAAGATCCTGTTACAAAACAGAGTCTCAGCTTTTCCGCTACGGGACACACGCTTTTTGGCAGTTCCCCGAATATTCCGTTGTGCCCCAAACCCTCCAAAAGCAATGTTTTATTGACCCGAATAGCGACAACGTCCAGCACGATCAACGGCTTGCTGGGAAAACCTAATCCAGGTGCGATATTTGATATTCTTGGGCGAAGCGGCTCAAGTTACCCTCCCGCAAGCTGTTGCGATCTTATTATAATGAATTTGACGCCTATGACTTTTGTAAGGGGTTGCCATTATTTTTGCAGGATGCCTGGCAATAACTATACTTCCGGCATTATGGTTGGGCTCCATGACGCGATACCAGTTTATGATTCATCGGGCAAACACGTCGATAACATACCTCATCCTGTAGGGGAATCAATCGTTACTTGTGAGTGTTACCTATGAGACGCATAACAAGAAACTGTGCTGGATTCAGCCTCATTGAATTGATGATAGCTGTCGCGATCATTGGAGTTGGGTCCACGCTCGCCTATTCTCAGATCACCAATTTAAAGAAAATAATTGAGCAACTGAAATTTAAAAGACAAATTGCTGACATGCGCAGTTTTGTCATGTTAACAACAGATTGTTCAAAAACATTGCGATCATTGATGCAGCCTGATGGGTCTATCTCTTGCAATGGGACTATCGTGCTTAAAAATGCACAGGGCGTAAATTTCTTGCAAAACCCCATCAACAGATTTCAAATCTCTGCAACCTGCTCGACAGCGACTGGACTGAGTGTACTCGCCGCCAGCACTAGTCAAGCAAAAGATCCGGTAACAAAGACCCCTCTCGACCACTCAAACACCATGCTGAACCCCTTAGTGGGTCGAGGCTCGGCTTACGGCTTATGTGAAAACTGGTTTCGAGGATCAAAGCGAGTTCGCGTTTTTGCAGTTCAACCGATAGAGCTACCATTTACATCCTCCGAATGCACAAGAGTTCTGACGCAAATTGTTGAAACGCCGGGAACGCCAATGTCTAAGG